>NZ_AJQF01000400.1:0-53687 GCF_000261705.1 Bradyrhizobium genomosp. III
CGGGAAATCCATGGCTTCGAGCTGACCTTCGCGTTCGGTGACCCACGCCACGCATTCCTCCTTACTGAGATCGGTCTTCTCGTACAAGGCAACCGCGCTCATGCGGGAGAGACCGAGTTCCATGAGTGAGAGGAGGGTCCTCGACGAAATACCAAACTCAAGTTGTGTGCCGATGTCCAAGCCGTGATCAATCAGGTCCTCACGGTTGATCTGGCGGAGATTATGTGCAGGACATCCATGTAGGCGGACAGATACTTCGGCGCCTTGAATCGCGCGACTTGCTCGACCAGCTCCATCGTGTTGCGGATCTGCACCGGAAGGCTGTAGGTCCTACCGGTGGTACTCGATGTTCCCGCGGATCATCTCGGCCAACCTCAAGGACTCGGGCGCCTATCTGCTCACCACATTCATGCGGCTCGGGTCCATTTCGGCGGCCAGTCTCTCGAAGCGCCACGATGCCGCGTCGATGGCATATTGCCGAAGTGGAACGCGACCCCGCGTTCAACGAGCGGTGCAAGGCGGAAGTTGGGGCGTACGCCCTTCCGGGCGAGGTCGGCGAGCTGTGCAAGCTCCGGATCGATTGAGCCAGGCTGAGGCAGGAGCTGGCTAACCAGATCGGCGACATCCTCCGACTCTCCGGCGCCGTTCGTGTAGACGAGCGTTCCGCCTCTCTGGCCCGCCGCTGCGGCGATGAAGGCGAGGCGCTTCCTAAGTCCCGCTGGCGTGCTTGCGAGCTGGAGCGTTCCGACTGGAAGTGTCGAACCCTGCTGTCGGACGGTCAGGTTCCAGAGCTTCGGCTTGCGTGGGGTTTGGTTCGCGACGATCAGGTTCTGGAGAACGGTGGGAGCGTCGCTGTCGACGGCGACAGTCTGCACACCGTCGGGCGCGTCCGTTAGCAATGCCTCCGGGTTCTGTGTCGCGGGGCTGATGAATACGACCTTCAGCTTCGAGTTCGCACGGCTAGCCCGCTCTACGGCGTCCTGCAAGATCACGCCGCGTTGGCTGTCCTCGATTTTGTGCGCCTCGTCCACGATAAGCAGGTCAATTGAGAACGCGTCGCCGAGCACGTTGGCGAGAAGGTGCAGCCGCTCCTGCGTGGAGACTAGAATTACTTGCGCGCCTCCAGCGCGCGCCGCTTCGTACTTGTCACGGAGGGGAAGGGACGACACCTCGATGCGCTTGGTCTTGCCGAGAAGACCTTGGAGAGTGGTCTCGATCTCCGAAACTAACACGCGGGTAGGGGCGAGGTAGACTGCGACCCGGGTGTCACCCGCGCTTAGTTGGTCGATCAACCACTGAAGGACGAGAAACGTCTTCCCGGAGGCAGTGGGGGCGGACGCCGAGAGCCAACTTCCTCCGCCCGCATTGGCCAGAAGCGTTGCTGAAAATCGTTCACCTGCAGCCAAGCGCCGCTCGATTCCACCAGGATGGAACGGTCCATCTCGCGACGCTGGGATTCAAGGCGCAGCGCCACACCTAGCCGTCCGGTCGAGACCGGCCGTCAGTAGGTGGCGATCGTTGGCTAGCGTGATGGCCCGGTAATTGGAGAGCTTGCCCAACAGGACAGCGCCCGCGTCCTTGAGTGCTTGATCGTCCGTCAGAGAGATCGCCGCAGTTGCGATCCGGAGCGCGGCCTCCTGGTCGATCCGTTGATCGGACCGCGCCAATATGCTGCCGGCGAGCAGCAGCCTTGGCCAATCGATCGCCACGGCAGAGGGGGCGGCGGGTTCGGGCACTAGGTTGTCAAGTTCGGTGCGCACGGTGAGTCGAATGATCGCATCGAGATCGTCGCGAATTCCTTCCTGAAGAAGCCACGACTGGAGACCGACTAGGCTCATTCCGTCTTAATCCCCATCGCTCTGAGAAATGCGGCGCGGAAGCCGTCGGCCGACGGCAGCGGGATGCAAAACAGCTCGATTTCCATCTGGTCGAGCTTCTCCGACTTGAGCCGCTCGCCGATCCTTTTGCTCCAAACGGTCAGTTCCGCGCGTGAGGCCTCAACGATCTCCTCCGCGATCGCCTTTACGTCATCTTTCGGATAGAACGGCGCGTCGAAGCCCACCAGGGCCACGCCGCAGTATTGGACCCGCTTGGACATCACCGACGACTTGTCAAAATACTTCTTCAGCGCGTCGGTGAGCGTCGCATCACTGAGGTCGGCCTTGTCGCTCAGGAGCACCAGATCGCGTTCCCCGTCGGTTTCCTCGTGTTCTGGTTCAATGAGGAAGGGAGCGAGTGAGGCGAGGCAGTCGCGGATCGCGGCTCCCGCGTCCTTGTAGATTTTGGATTCACCCCAGTAGAGCTTCGGGATGCCTTCCGGCATCACGCCAGCGTACACCCCATCGGCTCCATGGTAGTGTAGGCGCGTGTCTGTCTTGAGATCCATCTTGCACAGAATCTGAGGCAGCTTGAGGAAGCGCTCGGCCAATAAGAACAGCAGCATCTCGCCGCCCTCTCCGGTCTTCGCCAAATCGGTGAACGACCGCTTGGCGCGCTCGACGAGTTCGGCGACCGCCTCGGTGCTATTGTACTTGGCGTCGCGCGCTTTCGCTGCAGCGAGCTTCGAGCGCGGTATCGCATAGTCGACTACGGCGTTCCGCATGAACTCCGCCAGCCGGTGCGGCTGGACGCGGCCGTTTCCATCCACTGTGAGGCAATGACAGTGGATCTTGACCGAATGACCCTCGATGAGGACGTCGCGCTCCACCAACATGAGGTGAACGTCGAGTGCTTCCGGATTCCCTGTCACGCGCGGACGTGAGATCAGTCGCGGTGATGGTCGACAGACGGCCTACCCCCTTGTTCGTACGCCCGTCTGCCCCCAGACGAGTCAACCCATAATTGTAACCACCTAGACCTCCGCAGTCCATGTTCGGCGGGAATTGCCATCGAATCCGCGATGATCGCGAGCGGCGCTTTCATGCGCTGCGGACTAGACCAAAGCCTTCACGCGCGTCGTCGCTGTTGCTCGCAAGTCTAGAGCAGCATCGCATGCTCTTTACGAAAACATGCTCGGCAATAACGCGCCTGCCGTCTGCTCTTGGATGGTTGGCTTCTCGGAAACGACTGACCAAGGTAGGAGCCGATGTGCCCCTATTGTGCCCCCGCTTTTTTGGGGCACATTACAGGGGAAGCCAGCGACTAAATCATTGAATTCAGGTTTGAAATGGTGGGCGCACAAGGGATCGAACCTTGGACCTCTCCCGTGTGAAGGTAATTTGCCCCCTCGTCCATCATGCTGATTGACCTGCTCTTTTCCGTTTTTGGCGGATGCGCTGGGCGGATTTTGGGCGAGCCGCCCGTCGAGCCGCCCAACGATATAGCCGGCGCGCTCGGCGCCGGCGGCGTCGTACTCGATCGAGAACAACTCGGGCTTGGGCTCGGCCTCGACTGTGAGGTGCGCAATCCGCCGGCAATAGCCGATGATCGTGCCGGCCGCCCACGGCTGCAAGCGGCGGCCGGCGAATTCGTCGGCGCGCGACTGGATCGCATCAAGGGCCTGCCCGAGCGTCATTGGATCGAGGCTCACGATCGCATTTGTTGCAACCGCCTCGCGCACCTCGTCGAGCGACTTCCGCCCGAAATTCGGCAGGCGCAACAATTCCTCGTCGCTTTCGGCGCGGATTTGATCGAGGGTCAGAATGTCACCGTTATAGAGCGCGTTCGCGGCGCGCACGCCGATCGCGAGTTCGGCGATCTCGGTGTTGTAGAATGGTGGTTTCACTGCTTCCTTTCCCGGTTGCTGATCGCGCTCGTCACGAGCATCGCGCCGGCTGCGATCAGACATCCGCCGGCGATCATCGCCGGCAGCATATAGCCGTGCGCGCCCGTAAGCGCGCCGGCAATTCCTGTTGCGCCCATGAACGCGGCGGCGATGCCTTGGGCGGCGTCACGCTCGATCATGCGGTGCCTCGCTTGCGCTTCGCGGGCTTCACCGCCACAACCTTCTTTGCCGGGCCAGGCGCGGCCTTGGGTGCGATCGACGGCATGTTGTTGATCGAGGGCGCGGCGTGCGCGACGTTTACGTGCGCGTAGCGCAAAACCATTTCGAGGCTAGACCAACCGCCGAGTTCCTTGAGCAAGTTGAGATCGCGGTTTTCCTGATAGTGCCACGTTGCCCATGTGTGCCGGCAATCGTGCGGATGAAAATCGGTGATCTTGGCGCGACCAACCGCCGCCGTGAATCCTTTCTTGATCCGCGATCCCGCCGAGGTGTCGCGCGGATCATCCTCGTCGAGTGGCGCATAGGGCTCACCGAGTCCATATTCGACGATCTCGATCGGCTTGCCGCTGTTGCTCTTTGCCGGCAGGAAGCGGCGCACCTTGCGGCCTTGCTTCCTGAAAACGCAGCCCTCGCGATGTGGCAAATTGGCGAGGATCCCGACGAGATCGGGGTGCAAGGGCACGCCACGGTCGCGCCCGTTCTTTGTGTCGAGGAATTGCACCTGTCCGCGCTGCAAGTCGATGTTGCGCCAGTCGAGCCAAAGCGCCTCGCCGCATCGCGCGCCGGTGTAGAACAGGAAGGCGACGAGCGGTTTAAGATGCGGCGCGCACGCCTCGATCAGGTTGAACGCTTCGGCATGGGTGATCCAGCGCACGCGCCCCTTGGGCGGCTTTGGGCGCTTGATCTTGATCGGCGAACAAAGGCCGTGCTCGGCCGCCTTGTTCATGACGGCGGCGAGCGGCGTGTAAATCTGTCGATCGAGCGTCGCAGGCGCGAGGCCGGGGTAAATTGTTTTCGCCGCCTTGTCGATCGCGGCTTGATCGATCTTGGTGAGCGGTGTCGATCCGAAATGGTCGATCAGCGGTTGTAGGAATCGCGCCTCGCCGCCGTTCTCCAAATACGCGGCTACGCCGGCGAGGAATGTGCCGCCCGTCTTGACGCCATAGACACTACTTTGCAGGATTTCCCATTCCCGCTTCGCTTTGATTTCTCCAGCGATCTTGCGGTCATCCGTCTGGCAGCTTTCGCGGACAGAAATACCTCGAAGGGTGCCGCGGAGGTACCAATTTGGTGATCCGGCACGCTGGTAAAGTTTAAGGGGCATCTTTGAACTTCCGCTCCTCGCACCCCAATGGGTGCTACCTCATTATTGAGCGTATGAGCGAGCTCCAGTCCAGTCGATCAGATAGCCTGACTCCAAGAATGATAAAAGAACCCCCCGACAGGGGCAGCTGGGGCATCGCAAGCGAGCCTCAAATGATGCAATTTTGTATCGTACGAAACAGTATCGTCCTCAAGAACGGCCTCGAGGGGCCATACGTATGAACGTGTCGGGCCGTTAAACCCCTAGCGTCCTGTTTCAACGCGTGTAGCGCGCCGGCTGCGCCGGCGGGCGGCCGTCTAAGGCCTAATGTGGCACCCCGCTTCCAGCATAGAACGCGTCAATCCGGTTGCCCGCTGGCCCGCGGAGCGCGTTGTACCTCGCCCTTGGCCGCCGAGTCCGGAGCCGCCGCCACGGCCTCAAGCGGCGCGTCTTGGAGAACTAGGGCTATGCGGAGCGATCGTGCAGCGCAGCAGTCGTTGGTCATCCACAACAATGCTAATGTCCGCGCTCAGCGTGCGTAGCCCCGTCGAGCCCGGATCCGCAAATTTCGGGCAGGCTCATAACCTGAAGGTCATAGGTTCAAATCCCATCCCCGCAACCAACTAAAGCGCTGTTATTGCAGCAAAAATCCAAAAAATCGCTCGAAAGAGCGGCTTTTTGTTTGAGTGGAATCGCCACCGAGTCGCCACCGTCGATAACGTCGCCAAGACTCCCCGCAGGAAGCTTCAGGAACAAACTTAGTCCGACCGGTTTTCGCCGTCCCGAGCCATTCGAAGACAGGAGCATAGGTGTTCGTCTTCGCGTGAAGATTTGATACTGCAACCAGGAGGTATCGATTCGGGGGTGGCATGCTGACGGGTGAACTTCGTTCTAAGATCGATAACGTCTGGAACGCCTTCTGGGCTGGCGGCATCGCCAATCCGATCGAGGTGATCGAGCAGATCACCTATCTGCTGTTCATCCGCGGCCTCGACGAGGCACACACTCGCGAGGAGAACAAGGCCAACCGCCTCGGCAAGCCGATGGAGCGGCGCATCTTCCCCAAAGGCAAGGACGATCTCGGCAAGGGCGGCGGCGTCGCCTACGACGAGATGCGCTGGTCGCGGCTGAAGAACAAGGATCCCGCGACGATGTTTGCCATCGTCTCCGAGCACGTCTTCCCGTTCATGCGCAATATGGCCGAAGAGGGCACCGCGCACGCCACCCACATGAAGGGTGCGCGCTTCACCATTCCAACGCCCGCGCTGCTCGCTAAGGTCGTCGATCTCCTCGCCGATATTCCGATGGAAGACCGCGACACCAAGGGCGACCTCTATGAATACATGCTAGGCAAGATCGCGACCGCGGGCCAAAATGGCCAGTTCCGCACGCCGCGCCACATCATCGCGCTGATGGTCGAGATGACCGCGCCGACGCCGAAGGACGTGATCTGCGATCCCGCCTGTGGCACCTGCGGCTTTCTGGTCGCGGCCGGCGAATATCTCCGGGACAACCATCCTAAACTGTTTCACGATAAGGCAAGCCGCGATCATTTCAACGAGGAGATGTTCCACGGCTTCGATTTCGACGGCACGATGCTGCGCATTGGCTCGATGAACATGACTCTGCACGGGGTCGACGACCCCGATATCCGCTACAAGGATTCGCTCTCGCAGGAGCACGCTGGCGATACCGATCGCTATTCGCTCGTGCTGGCTAATCCGCCTTTTGCTGGCTCGCTGGATTACGAAACGACGGCGAAAGACCTGCTCGCGATAGTCAAGACCAAAAAGACCGAACTCCTGTTCATGGCGCTGTTCCTCAAGCTGTTGAAGCCTGGAGGGCGTGCGGCGGTGATCGTGCCTGATGGCGTTCTGTTCGGTTCGTCCATCGCGCATAAGGCAATCCGCAGGATGGTGGTCGAGGATCACAGGCTGGATGGCATCGTAAAACTGCCGCCGGGCGTATTCCGGCCGTATGCCGGTGTCTCCACCGCAATCGTGCTGTTCACCAAGACGAATTCCGGCGGAACCGATCACGTCTGGTTCTACGATTGCCAGGCCGACGGCTTCTCGCTTGATGACAAACGCAACGCACTGCTGCCGGCAGACAAGATTGGCCTTAAGGTCAAGCTTGGCGCCGACGAGCACACGAAGAATAATCTCCCTGACATTGCCGGACGCTGGAAGGAGCGGGCCGATTCAGAGCGCAAACGCCCACGTACCGCACAGAGTTTCTGCGTTCCAAAAGCGGAGATTGCCGCGGCAGGCTACGATCTTTCGATCGGTCGCTACAAGGAAGTGGTGCACGAGGCGACCGAACATCGGCCGCCGAAGGAAATTATCGCGGAGTTGAAGGAGCTGGAAAAGGAGATTGCCAATGGGCTAAATGAATTGGAGAGGACTTTGACGTGAACCTTAAGGCGGACACAGGAGGCGCCTTCGCGAAAGCTTGCCAATTGGGCGACCTCCTCGATTTTCGAAACGAGATTGTACATCCGAAAGATCGTCCCGCGGGATCGTCGATCTTCGTCGGCCTGGAGCACATCGAACGAGATACTGGCGTCCGCATCGGGGCGGTACGCATTGATCTATCGGAATTGACAGGACGACGCGCGCGGTTCTATGCGGGCGATATTGTCTACGGTTACCTGCGCCCCTACCTTAACAAAGTCTGGATTGCCGAATTCGACGGAATATGCTCCGTCGATCAGTATGTCTTTATCGTCCGGCCCGAAGTTGATCGCGAATACATCGCTCGATTTCTTCGAAGCGATCAATTTCTTAAGACGGCTCCGATTGACTCAACTCCCGGTCAACTGCCGAGGATACGCTCCGGCGAGATTGCTGCGACGCCAATCGCACTTCCAACTCTAGCGGAGCAGCGGCGGATCGCGGCGATACTAGAAGAAGCAGACGATTTGCGCCTCAACCATAGGCGTGCCCTCAAGCTGCTTGATGATCTTGCCCAATCGATCTTCGTAGAGATGTTCGGAGAAATGGTCGATCGAGGCGACGTTAGATATCCGGTCGCATGCTTTGCTGAACTCTTATCCTCTCAGAAGATCGGGCTTGTGAGAGCGGCAAGCGAACTCAGCGAAGATGCACCCGTGCCCTACCTCAGAATGGATGCCATTGCTCTCGACGGGCAGCTTGATCTCGAAGGTACGAGGCGGACCCATGCATCGGAATTCGAGATTTCAGAGTACGCTCTAAAGCCTGGTGATTTCTTGTTCAACACTCGCAATTCGCGCGAGCTCGTTGGCAAGGCGGCGGTATTTGATGGCCCTGACGGTTATATCTACAACAACAATATTTTGCGGGTCCGATTTGCCGAGAGATTGAGGCCGGAATATGCGTCCGCCTTCTTCAGGACTCGGCTTGCGAGAAGCGAGCTTGAGCTAAGAAAATCTGGCACCACAAGCGTATACGCCATCTACCAAAAGAACCTCGATACAATGCCGATTGTTGTGCCTCCGACCAAGGATCAAGCAAAGTTCGCTGAGATGATCAGCCAGATCAAGAAGCAAAAGGCACATCTTCGAGACGCGGAAAGGCGATCGAGGCAGCTTTTCTCCTCCCTCCAGCACCGCGCCTTCTCCGGGCAGCTCTGACCATGCAGACCGAATTCGATTGGGATCCCGGTCAAGGCCGAGAGCAATCGACGCAAGCATGAGGTCGCCTTCGAGGCGGCGATGGGCGTTTTCGGCGATCCGCTGGCCCTGTCGCTGCTCCAAAGAGTCTGGCGAAGGGGAGGAGCGATGGGGTTACCATGGGTCGGAACCCGGCCGGCAACCTGCTCTTGGTCGGGCATACCTATGTCGAACTGTCCGCGGACCGGGCGCAGGTCCGCGTCATTTCGGCGCGCCACCCGACCCGCCGCGAGATCAAGTCCTACGAAGATGGGTGATCCGATGAAGGACGAATATGATTTCTCAGCCGCCGAGCGCGGCAAGTTTTTTCAGCAAGGCGCGCGCCTCGTGCCGCCGGTGCATCTGGAGCCCGATGTCCTGGCCTATCTATCCGAGCTAGCCGATGCGAAGGGGACCTCGCTAAACGAGCTGGTGAACACCCTCCTTAAAGAGGATATCGAGCAGCTCGACGCAGCCAAATAGCAGCCCCCAACGGCGGCGTGTCCCGGCGCGCGCAGTTGGCAAGCGGTCCCGTAGGGGTTGCATCCCGCTCGCCCGGATGGGACCATACCTCCCGTCATTGAGGCCTGTCGGGCAGACAGGCGAGTGCAGGGGGAGCTGGATTGCCCAAAAGTCTTGATCAAGCCGTTGAGGCCCGCGCGGCGGCGGAAGCCGCCTGAGCCGGCCGATGTCGAATTTCGCCTTTCTAGCCGCCGAGTTTCCCGCCGTGCACGAGGCCGCGCTGGAAGCCGAGCGCCAGGCGGCGCTATCGCCGACGGCGGCGGCGTTCTTTGCCGGCAAGACCGTCGAGGTCGCCGTGAAATGGGCGTTTCGATCCGATCCCAATCTCAAGCTACCCTATCAGGACAATATCTCTGCGCTGCTCCATGAGCCGAGCTTTCGCCGCGCTGCGGGCGAGGCGGTGTTCGCCAAGGCGAAGTACATCAACACGCTGCGCAATCGCGCAGTCCATGAAGAGCGGCGCATCAGCGCCGGCGATGCCACCGGTGCGTTGAAGGAGCTGTTTCACGTCTGCTTCTGGTTTGCGCGCACCTACGCGATGATCAAGCCGGCTGATAGCCTCGCCTTCGATCCGTCAGCGCTCTCACGGCGCGACGATGTCTTGAAGAAGGCCTTCGTCCAGCTCAAGACCCAGCAGGCCGAGCTCGACGCCAAGAACGGCGAACTGACGAAGCTGCTCCTCGACAAGCAGAACCTCGACGAGGAACTGAAGACAATCCGCGCCGAGGTGGCCGCCGCCCGCAAGGCCGCGGAAGCGCGGCCGGACCGGCACGACTATAACGAGGCCGAGACACGGGATCGCTATATCGACCTCCTGCTGCGCGAGGCCGGCTGGGCGCTCGACAAGCCCGACGACACCGAGTTTCGCCTTGAGGGTATGCCCAACAATGAGGGCGTCGGCTTTGTCGATTACGTGCTCTGGGGCGCCGACGGCAAGCCGCTCGGCCTGGTCGAGGCCAAGCGGACCCGCAAGGATGCGCGCGCGGGCCAGCAGCAAGCAAAACTCTATGCCGACCGGCTGGAAGCACGGTACGGCCAGCGGCCCGTGATCTTCTATTCCAATGGCTATGAGCACTGGATCTGGGACGACACGCGCTATCCGCCGCGCCAGATCGGCGGCTTTCACAAGCGCGACGATCTGGAGCTTCTGATTCAGCGCCGGGCCAGCCGCAGATGGCTCGGCGCAGAAGCCATCAACCGCAAGATCGTCGAGCGGCCCTACCAGCACCGGGCCATCCGCTCCATCGCCAAGCATTTCGAGGAGGACGCGGAGCGCAAGGCGCTTCTCGTCATGGCGACCGGCTCCGGCAAGACGCGCACCGTCATCGCGCTGGTCGATCTCCTGATGCGCGCCGGCTGGGTCAAGCGGGTGCTGTTCCTCGCCGACCGAGTCGCGCTGGTGAACCAGGCGGCCGGCGCGTTCAAGGTCCATCTGCCCGACTCCGCGCCGGTCAATCTCGTGACCGAACGGACCAGCGAGGGCCGGGTCTTCATCTCGACCTATCCGACCATGATGGGACTGATCGACGGGAAGCAAGAGGGAAAGGCCAAGTTCGGTCCCGGACATTTCGATCTCATCGTCATCGACGAGGCGCATCGCTCGGTCTACCAGCGCTATCGGGCCATCTTCGAGTATTTCGACTCCTTGCTCGTTGGTCTCACAGCGACGCCGAAGGACGAGATCGATCGCAACACCTATTCGCTGTTCGACCTCGAAGACGGCGTGCCGACCGACGCGTATTCGCTGGAGGAGGCGGTGGCTGAGGGGCACCTCGTGCCGCCAAAGACCATCTCGGTGCCATTGAAGATCGTGCGCTCCGGTCTTCGCTATGATGACCTGTCCCTCGAGGAAAAAGACCAGTGGGACATGCTGGAATGGGGCGAGGACGATGTTCCCGACACCATCGAAGCCGCCGAGGTGAACAAGCGTCTCTTCAACGAGGAGACCGTCGATCTCGTCATCGCCCACCTCATGCAGAACGGCTTGAAGGTTGAGGGCGGCGACCGGCTCGGCAAAGCCATCATCTTTGCCAAGAACGAGGCACATGCGAAATTCATCGAGGCGCGCTTCAATACCGCATATCCGGCGCTGGCGGGCCATTTTGCCCGCGTCATCACGCATCAGACCGGCGCCTACACGCAGACTTTGATCGACGATTTTTCGATCAAGACCAAGGCGCCGCATATCGCCATCTCCGTCGACATGCTCGACACCGGCATCGACGTGCCGGAAGTCGTCAACCTCGTCTTCTTCAAGCCGATCCGCTCCAAGACAAAATTCTGGCAGATGATCGGCCGCGGCACGCGGCTGTGCCCCGATCTGTTTGGTCCCGGACAGGACAAGGAGTTCTTCCGGGTCTTCGACTACTGCCAGAATATCGAGTTCTTCGGTGCCAATCCCGAATTGAAGGATGCGAGCGCGGCACGTTCGCTGTCCGAGCGCCTCTTCGCCGGACGGGTCGATCTGGTACGTGCGTTGGACGAGAAGCACGCCAGGGCAGATGGCTTCGCTGCGGGCGAACAGGCTCCCTATGGATCGGGCGACGAGGCGCCGCCGGGCGAGCCGGAAATTCGCGCGTCCGCGGTCAAGACGCTGCAGGACATCGTGGGCGGAATGAATGAAGATAATTTCATTGTGCGTCAGCACCGTCGCTCGGTGGAGAAGTTCCGCGCGCCAACGGCTTGGGAGACGATCGACGAGGAGAAGCGCAAAGAGCTAATCGAGGAGGTCGCGCCGCTTCCCTCTAGCCACATGCTGGGCACCGAGGACGCCAAGCGTTTCGACCTCCTGATGTTCCAGCTCGAGCTAGCGCTGCTCAAGGGTTCGAAGCGCTTCGACACCCTGCGCAAGCAGCTTCTCGAGATTGCGTCCGCTTTGGAGGAGCAAACCGCCATTCCTGCGATCGCGCAACATGCCGAACTGATCGAGGAAATTCAGACCGACCAGTGGTGGGAAGGCGTCACAGTACCGCTCCTGGAGCTCGTGCGTCTGCGCCTCCGCGATCTTGTCCAGCACATCGAGAAGGGCAAGAAGGCGATCGTTTATTCGAATTTTGCAGATGAGATCGGCGAAGGTATCGAACTGCAATTGCCGCAAGTGGGAGAGGCCGACTTTGCCCGCTTCAAAACCAAGGCGCGACATTTCCTGCGGGCGGACCAGGACAACATCGTTTTGCACAAGCTGCGGCAGGGCAAGCCGCTAACCCCATCAGACTTGAATGAGTTAGAGAAGTTGCTTCTCGATGCTGGCGTCGGTGCGGCCGGCGACATCGAACGTGCGCGCGAGACGAGCCATGGATTTGGCCGGTTCGTTCGCTCGCTGGTCGGGCTAGACCGCGTTGCCGTGAGCGAAGCCTTCGGCGAATTCCTGGCGGCTGGCATCGCGAGCGCCGCTCAGATCGAGTTCATCAACATGGTGATCGAGCATCTTACCGATCAAGGCATGATGGACCCGTCGCTTTTGTATGAACCGCCTTTCACCGGAGTTGCGCCGACTGGGCCGGAGCATCTGTTCGATGAAGCCAAGGTAGTTCGCTTGGTCAGCAAGATACGTGAGATCAACGAAAGTGCGGTGGCTTAGGGTTTTCCCCGCTTTTACCCAGGAAAACGTTGCTTGATGAATTGCTGAGTCTGGCTCGGCGGAAGCTCTGACGTTGCGGCACCGGTCCTAACGTAAAATCGCTCAACACCACCGTCTTTCACAAAGACCGGCGTCTTTGACGGTTGGCAATCGATCACCATCACCCTTGCATCCTGGTAGTCGTCGAATCGCGGCGAGATATAAAGCATCGACGTCGCCCCAATGCGATCTTTAATTATGTTGACCAGATGAAGGTCCATCTTGTCCTCGTTGGGGAACTTGTCGGCGGAGATACCGACCGGTTCGCCGTCGTCCGACACGCCAATGACAAGGGTGCCACCATTCATATTCAGAAATGCCGCGATGGTCTTCAGTACTACGAGCTCCATCTTGCTGTCTTTCTCTCCGGTATGAAGATTCGTACGCAAGGTGGACTTGAATTCGATTGACGTTCCTTCATGCGCCTGGACCAGCTGTTCGACAGTGAGAGCTGAAGCCTTGGATTCGGTTGGTTCTCCCCCGGCCAGCTTTTGGTAAGCATCGCGAATGCTCGTAGCCATCAGCTCCCGCCGCTTCTTCAAGAATTCATGGTACCCCATATTCTCCCAGCCTTCCGGCAGCGCGTGCCACGCATACATTTGCGCTAATTCGGTGCTTTTGAACCGCTGGGCTAGGGCAGGGACATAGTCGGTCGGAGAGGTCCCGCTTATCTCTCCGTTGTCACCCCATTCGACAAGCGTGAAGTTAGCAATCTGGTTGGTCTCCCTAGGGTCGGCAATGCCGATTTTCTTGAGATGCTCTTTTGGAAATAGGTGATGCCGTTCCAGGGCGGACTTCTTCGATTTGGTCGACGGGTCCAGGAGCTCGGTAACCTTGTGTTTTGAGAAAAGAACGCGCGCATCATGTAGAGTCAGAGCAGCAAAGAATGCGAACATTGAAGGGCTGCTTGCGGCAGCGGTGGCCAAATCATTAGGCAGTGTAATTGCCCAGTAATCGTTCGTGAGCGTTGCGTTGCAGATCTCTTCGATTACAGACACGAAACTAGCAGGGTCTTGGACCCCTCGAAGTCGCGCAAGGTCGAATTCCATCTTGGACTCGGGGGAGCTGCTGTATCGACCGGTAAGGGCCGTCATGAAAAACCATCGCGCGATAAGCTGGCGCAGCTTGAACTCATCAACCTTGTATTCGGTGCGCCCTAGCAGGTAGAGAATGTAAGCGAATACAATGTTGTTCTGTGAGCTGATTATTCTGCCGCTGCGGAAACCAGCTTGCATGATCGCTTTTAGAAAGTCGTGCCAGTACGTGAGATCGAGAACTCGTGCTTGTGCGTATTTCAGAATCGCGAACTGCGCCTCGCGACGTTCTGTGCTAAATGCGCCCGTTTCCAGGTCTTTGCCTCTGAGTATCGAGTAGACATATTGCAGGCGCGCTCGTCTGAATCCGAGCCCAACACTCACGCGCAAGAGCTGGTCCGGATCTGGTTCGATGAAGTGGTTGAATGAAGAGGGACCATTGCTGGGTGTTCGCGCTTGCCGACAGAAATCTTCGAGCTGGGTTCTGCCTTGATCCCAAAACACAGACATGAGCGTGAGGATAAAGTCAGCCTGATTGAGCTTCTTGCCCTCGCTATTAATGCGAACGAATATTTCGGCTACTTGCTCTTCGTCGATGCCGGCTGAAAGAGCTAAGGTCGTGAATGGAAAGCTGAGCAAATTTTGTAGCTTTGAGAATGCCTTCCGGATTCTCTTTCTTTCGTCCGGCGATATATCCCGCGCTTGAGCTAAGGCGTCGAGGTAACCATCTACCAAGTCGAATAGATCGGTTTCCTTGGACCAAATCACAGATATATTTGGGATGAAGGCTGGATCTCTTTTTATAGCCGCGTCGAGAACTTCGAACTTTTCGAGAAGTGGATTGAACGCGATCTCGATCTTCTCAGATTGGTAGTCTTCACGGACAACTGGGACGCCTCTAGTGACAGCATACAAGGACGTTAGACGCTGCTGTCCATCCACGATTAGAAGGCTGGGCGTTTTTTGCTTGCCGTCCGTCCCAATCGACTTGCTACCTCCCTCGATTCCATTCTCCCAGAGAAGGAAGTAGCCGACCGGAAAGCCCCGATATATCGAATCGAAGAGGTTGCGAACTTTAGCGTTCTTCCAAACAAAAGGTCGTTGGATGTCTGGCAGGCCGATCGAGCCCATCTGAATTGAGTCCATCAGAGTGCCAAGCGTATAATCGACTTTGTTGAAAACCTGCTCGCTCATATTCTTCCCCAGCCGCGGTTAGTGGACCCAGGGGCTGCCTACGAGCTCCCGAATCATTGGTCGTTATGGATTTGTGAAGAAAGTCCCCAGCGGGAAAGCGTTTGAACGAGTCAGGACACAACGCGCATCCGCCAGCTGCCTAGATATCTCCGCCGTTCCCCCGCTTTATCAAATTATCACCGACAAAATACGACAACTATTACAAGTACTACTGAACGCCTGCAATCTGCAAGGTTCTGCGGCGACATACGACATGCTAAATAATCGATCCGTGGAGCACTATATGTTTCTTGCCTTAAGCATTCGACTTTCCGCGCCGTCGTGGAGAGAACAGAATGAACGAGCCAGACTCGGGTGAGGCTTCTATAAGCGCAACGCTCTTCGATGTCCTCTTTTCACCGTCGTCTCGAGAGAGACTCTTTACGTGAAGCCAGGGATCCTTGCCATTACTGTCCTGAATGAAGCCTTCTTGGTCAAACTCCGGAAACCAAGTGGCTCTGCCCGAATCAAAGAGGTAGTCGAACCTCTTTATTAGCGGACCCAATACTCGAACCCTGACCTGCTGCATGCCTGCTGATGTTGCAGGCCGAAATGGCCTACTTGTTCTTTTCAGTAGGGGCAATTTTCGATCATCAATGTGCCAATCGGCGTCCACCTCCAAGCTGCCTCTGCCAACGTCAAGACCCTCTGCGCGGCACGTCAGTGATGTTGCGGCTAAATGGATTTGGGACAACGCCTCTAACGGAGAGCCAGGAAGAGTATCGAACAGGTGGATATGCACCTCTGTATCGAGGGACCGTATCTCACTGAGTTCTTCCGCGAGCTCAAAATATACAACGTCGTCTCGAGTTGGGACGTGGCCCGCTGACCGTGTTGCCACGATTACGACCGTCTTTTTAAGTTCGGCATCCCTGGGGGTGTCATTAGCTTCGGCTCGGAGACCATCAAAAAACTCCCTTGTCCACCACGCGTAACCCTCCTTCATTGATGGATCATAGGAAATTGCCTGTGCGAACGCTTGATCGACGTGGTTCCTTATTTCGCCGAGAATAGAATCCGCAGGCGTGCCTTCCAAGAGTACCCCCGCTTCGCCATTGAAGCCACGCAAGGCGAAGCCAGTCACATTATGGGAACCGACAAACGCTGACGCTAACCCGGAATCCGTCTCGAACAGATAGATCTTGCTGTGTAACATTGGATGATAGCGTGCGAACGGATTGCGATATCCACCGCTCATTCGAGAGTGGCCCAAGTGGACGCGAAACACGGATGGAGCGACGCCCGCGACTATCAGTTGGTCAATTGCTTCAAAAGCACGATAGGTCCCCGCTCCCACGACGAAGCGGGCAAGCTTTCCGATCTGCGAAGGAGATCGCAAAGTTAGCGCTTCTATACCGTCCGGGGTCACAAAGCCCGCGACAATGGAGACGCTGCGGCAACGGGCTACCAGTGAGCTTAGCAGGGCAGCAATGTCGCGCTGGGGCTGTGAGTGCAAAAATCGGACACTGGTCACCAAGGGAAGTCCCTCTTATCTGTTGCGTGGCAAGCTTGATATTGCGCCCTACTGTCGAGCAAGCCATGTGACGTCTCGAGTCTGTTCGCTCTTATGAGAGATCAGGACGTCCCAAACTCGATCAGCATTTGAGAAACGAACGTAGATCCTGCCCGCATCATCTTGGCCGTCGCTCATGTGGCGCTCCCACCAGTGCTCGAGCCCTTTGAGCTTCTTCCAAGTCGGAGGGAAGCGCCCATTTATGGTGCGCAATTCTGCAAGGCCACGGTAAAGAGCTCGCCGATTGGAGAATTCGGCTGCGACTACATTTAAACTGTCCCGCATCAGACGCACCTCCGGAATGAGTGCGGCAAGGACAACTTCGATCTCGTCCCTGATCTTGCCGACGCGCGGCGGTGGCCGATCTTGGCGGCCTGCGTTGAGCAGCTCTTGTGCCTCAGCTGCTGCCAAATCGGCCTGTTGCCTGGCCTCGCGTTCCAGATCGACAGCTAGCCTTAGTTCCTCGATCTGAACCTGCGTGTCGGCCGCGTTCGTCGACTCTAGTTTCAGTCGTGCGATCTCGACGCGCAGAGCTGCTTCGCGGGCTTTGGCAGAAGCGAGTTCCGTGGCGATGAGTTGGGCGCGATATTCGCCTAAGGTCTTATGGCTATCTCGTTCCGTAGCTTGATCGCTGAGGACATTTCTGAGAACTGTTGATAGCGAGTCGTTCGCCCCCCTAGGTCGAACGATGCGAACAAACCAATCTGCTTCGAATTCCTCCACAGGATCGCCAAGGTATCGTCCAGTCCTAATGATCTCATAGCCGGAAGCCCTGAGGCGGTTCGCTGCTTCTTCGCAGTCCGTGACGCTGCCTGACACGAGCACGTAGGCTTCGTCCACGCCCTCGATAATGGCGAAGTCTGTCCGAGCTGTTGGCCTTGCCCCGCTCAGAACGCAATCGCTTGGCGCGAACGCTTCGCTGCCCATCTCGATGCGATGGTCAGGAGGACAGAGCGGATAGGCTAGACCACGCCAGATGGCTCCCTGGCGCCCGCCAGGCAGCAAGACGAGCTCGCAAGACCTCGTCTCAAACAGCTGGTCGCCATTAAAAATTGCTATCATCATGATTGTACTGTTAAAATAGCACACGTTTCTGGAAATGCCAGGGACGTAGGGTAGCCGGGGGGCTAGATCAACTATGGAAATGCAAGTTGCTGCCGAATTCATCTCCCATAAGGAGACGGTCTTCGGCGTCGCGATAGTGTTGGTCCTGTGGGCCCTCGCATCGGGCGTGTCGCTTTCGCGCGGTACGAAGCGATTGATTGGGGCGCTTGGCGCTGCAAGAAGCGCGATCGAAGAGACCGTAACACCTATAGAGTTCGCTGAAAACTATGAGGTTATCTCGCCTAAGATTGCCGTCGATTCGGTTCTGGGCTCTCGCTGGCGCGAGTACACTGAGTCTCTCATTTTGCCTTCGGAAAGTACTCGGCCAATACGCGCCACTACGCGTGCAGCGGCCTGGTTCGACGCAAGTCTTTTGCGGGTTCCAGCTATTGGAGTCGATGCAAGATATCATGCGGCGCTTCCAAATCTTTTGGTTGGAGCTGGCCTGCTATTCACGTTTCTCGGCTTGGCTGCTGCGCTTGGGACGGCGGGGGGGATTATCGGAGGGGAAGATCAGGCAGGTAGAAATAGTGCCTTGAAGGTCCTACTCGATACAGCCTCGTTCAAGTTCATCACGTCACTCATCGGGTTGCTGCTCTCTATTTGGTACGCATTATTTCGCAAGGGCTGTTTGAAGCGAATTGAACGAGCGATCGACGGATTTTTGACGGTCCTCGAAACGAGGGTTCCTCTCCTAACTCCCGCCGCGCTACAGCAAGAAGCCAACGAGCTTCTCAAGCGCCAGTCGACCCAATTAGAGACTTTCTCGACCGATCTCGCCGTCAACTTGGGCGCAGCTTTTGATAGAGCGTTCAATGATCGGTTGGGCGAGCACATCGCGCCCCTGACAAGCGCCATGCAACGTCTTGCGGACAGCGTAGGCTCGAAAAATGAAGACGCGCTGAAAGCAATGCTGGACACATTCGTTCAACGCCTCCAAGGCGGAACCGGCGATCGGATGCAAGAGGTTGCAGAAAGCCTCGGTGGTCTAAGCTCACGGCTCGAAGGTCTTCAATCGGGCCTTGGAGACGCCGCCGTGCGAATGGCGCAATCCGCCGATGCGATGGCTAGTCGTATGGGCGACGGTGCTGAAGCCGCGCTTTCGCGGATTACGGACCAGATTGGCGGACTAGCCGATGGACTAAGGAATATCGTCGATCAAACGAGTGCGGCAGGGGCAAATGCCGGCCGCGATATGTCGGAACGAATCGAAGCAGCCGCTAAAATGTTCGAGCAGGCGGCTCGAGATGTTTCCGAGAGCCTAACTGCCGCTGCCGTAGGGATGGAAGCGAATATCGGGGAACAGGCAACACAAAGTTCGGCGCGACTCGCCACGCAGCTTGAAGCAGTTGTCGATGAACTGCGCTTGCTCGCTGAGAATAGCCGAGCGACAGGCACGGAGGCATTGACCGCTTTGGCAGAGCGTATTGGAGCCGCTGCGGCTACGTTCGAGTCGACCGCTTCAAGGGTCGCTGGCGAGCTTGGCGATGCCGCTACCAACACAAGCAAGACGTGGGAGCGAGAGGCCGAGCAATCGGCTCTCCGCATCGTGAGCGCGTCAGAAAGTCTGGCGAGCCGTGTCTCTGAAATTAGCGCGGCCACTGACGCCATGGTCGGCAAAATGACCGATCTGCAGCGCGCGACGCAAGAGGCCGTAACTCCGTTGGCCGCGACAGCAAACGAGATGAAACTCGCGGGGGAAGCCGCGAAGAGTGCTGCTGAGCCGTTGAACCAGGTCGCGCAAATTATCGGTAGGTCGGTGGATCAAATTGCGGGCGTAGCCCAAAGACTCGATGCCACGCACGCGGCCGCCGGGCGCCTCATTGAAGGTTTGGCGGCCGCGGCTCAGCGGTTTGAAGGCGTTGATCAAGAACTCTCGAAGACACTCGTTGCTTTACAAAATGGGCTGCAGGGTTTCACGCGTGAGGTCCAGGAATTTGTGATTGGAACCGACGAAAACCTTGCAAAGGCAGCAACTCAACTTGGAAATCTGGTGAAGGGCCTGCAGGACACGCTGGAAGACTTCGATCCCATCGGCAGCAGATTGAGGGCCTGATTATGCTCGGTCCTGGCGTGGTTGAGGCTCGAGTGGCAGAGTTTGGAGCATTCAAGTGGCGGTGATGGATACAGCCGACGAAGGCGGCGGAGAAGGCTATTTCGCGTCCGTCAGCGACATGATGGTGGGCATCCTTTTTATCTTCCTGCTCTTGCTAACTGTCTTTGCATTAAACTTCCGAGACGCTGAACAAGAACAAAAAGCTAAACTGGTCGATCTTATTGAGGCGGAGAAACGCGCGACGGCGGAGAAGAATCGCGCCAATGAGGCCGAACAGAACGCGCGTCGCGAAGCAGCACTCGCCGCAGCCAGCAAAGCCGAAAACGCCAGATTCAGATCTTTGTTATTTGATGCTGTTGCGCAACTGGAGAAGGACATAAAAGATCGCGAGGCAGCTCGCGGCCAATTGCTGGTCTCACTGCAGCAGTCTCTTAGTAATAGAGGAGTTTCGGTTTCGATTGACCCGACCTCTGGCATTCTGCGCCTTCCAGAAGATCTTCTTTTTAGGACGGGAGATTCAACAATCGAAAAGGAAAACTTGCCGAAGTTGCAAACGCTTGCAGCGGTATTGGCGAGCACCTTACCCTGCTACGTTCATGGGGGAGATGCCTCAGGATGCGGCAACTCCGTAGCGCCAATCCTAGAGACTGTCTTGGTGGAAGGACACACGGATCGACAGGCATACAAAAGTACTGTTCCCACATCCGCTATACCAGCCCCGACTGGGGGCTCGCTCCCCGCTACGCCGGTGCCGCCGCCGGCTCGAGTCGTCGTTGCGAAAGATTCCGAACTCCGAAACGATAGATTGTCGACGGATAGAGCTCTGAATGTATTTAAGGAGCTTAGGCAGGCTCAGCCATCATTGGATACCCTACGAAATTCTGACAAACAGCCGCTGTTGGGCTTTTCGGGCTATGGGCAACGTCGCCCGCTGCCAGATGCTTTGGGATCATCGCAGGCCGAATTCAAAAAAAATCGCCGCATCGATCTTCGGTTCGTCCTTTCTTCCCGCACCTCTGACGAATTGATGCGGCTACGCGAGCAGATTCAACAAGCGTTGAGCGGCCAATGACACACGCTTTGCAGGCTATCGATAGGCTGAACGCGTTCGCGAAGCTTCTTCCGCGAGCCTCTTCAAGGCTTCCGGCAAAATCGGAGAGCGCAAAAGCGGTTGAAGCACTTAAAGCGTCTGATTCCGTGATCGCACTCCCAGCGGATGCGGTTTTGGATATCGTTCGCAGTCGCCTTGTCAACGCCTCTTCCGGAGGCGCAAGTCAATTTCTGCAGAGTGATTTGCGTACTTCGGTGTGGCTCCTTTGGACTGAAAAGGAGCCTCTTGCAGATCTTCCTGGCTTACTAGAAGCAGTCTGGGCGCAGGCCTACAGATCAAATGCGACGGCGCGCGCTTTGATTGAGGCGTGGCTTAGGGCGTTCGGGCGTGAGCATCCTAGTGTTAAGCGCACCGGAATGGCGATACGACAGCTATTGATTTTGCGGCCGGCCGCGCGTTTGCAATTTTGGCGAGACGCCGATCGAAGATTCGAGATATTTGATGCTGATGAAGGGCCGCAAAAGCTCGCTAACCGGCTAATATCAAGTTCAGAAACGGTCGATGCAGAATTGTCCGCGGCCGGTTTTCACGATCCGTTGCGCGCAGCCGGAAATTATATGCGCACCGTGCAGCACGAGGTAGTTACGAAGGCATCAAGCTTTCTGACCAGACCGGATGCTAATCGATCTCTGAAGCGTACCTTGGCGTTTCTGGCGTCAGAAGGGGCCCTTCGCTTTGCGGAGCCAAAATCTCGCGGTGCAATGGTGCGGGGCTTGTTACGGCCTTGGCTAGAGTCAGAAAGAGAACCAGAAGAATCAATTCGATCTCAGATCCAAGACTTTTTGCTAGAGCATCTCGATGATCCTCGCTTGAAGCCGCAGCGCTGGCAGGAAGCAGGGGAGCCAGCGATCAATCTAATGCGCCGGTGGCTCACTCGCGCGTCCCTAAGGGCATTTTTTAGCCTTATCTCTGATCACGCATTGGATACTCATTGGCGATATCGAGAAGCGTTCTGGTCCGCGTGCCTAGAGAAAGACTCGACCGTCGAGGCCTGGCTTGCGTTAGGAAGTCGGATCCACGCTTCTGCTCGCGCACTCGAGGATCTGAAACGAGCGTATGCTCGCCTGGATGGAGCGAGCGGCGATCAGGCCGTACTGCTGTTGCGAGTGAAGAATCTAGTATTTTGCGAATGGAGTCATAACGGAAAGCTGCGCGCTTGGCCGGCGGATTGGTCGAATGCGCCCCTTCTAGGACGCGCGAGATACACGCGGGCTGAATTGACCGGGAAATGCCTTCCTTTCCCACCTAATGCTAGGTTTGGCTCGAACGGTTCGGCTGACGGCATGGGTCTCAGTCACGTAGGATCTGACCGTAATCTTTGGCAGGGGAGTGCCGCTGAACTCCTTGCGCGGCGAGCACAGATAGTGCTTGCCCCGATCGACTGGCGGCCCTGATGAGCTACCGCTTCGATTATCAGGTGACACCCGCAGCGACTGAACTCCGCATGGGCAGTCCTGGCGGTATTCTTCCCACGGATTCATGGTCGATCGAAGCACCCGCGTCTCTATTGCCTGGCGTCGACCTAGCTCAGCGTCTCATTGCTACTGGCGCTGCGATATCGGAAGACGACACAGTCTTTATTGAGCACCGCGCGACTTCATCTCTGTCGGTTCGCGAAGCCAAGAGTTTAGGGCTGCCGCCGATTTCTGATGTGGCCGCTCACCTTGAAACGATAGGGATAATTGCCCGTCCGGAATTTCGCATCAAGCTGAGTTGGCGACGTGGAGGTCGGCAGCCAATAATAGGCGCCAAACGAACGGGTGCTTGGCTACGGATCGGCAATGACTGGCATCGTCTACCCGATGTGCTATTTGAAATTGCTGAAGGGGTGGATCGCCTGAATGGGCTCCCTGATGACGATTTAGGAGAGCGCCTTAAGGCGATCGCCTCGCTACGCGAGGTCCTTCCCGCAGCTATTTCATCGGCGTCGGTCGAGACGACTGGACTTATCGGCGAAATTACCATCGCGGTTGCAGACGCATTTTCATTGGATTTGGTAGGCAGCGGAAACGACGCTAAGCTCGAGCCCATCCTTCATCGAGCGGGCGGAAATCCCGAGGATTTGCTTTTGTCGGCTGACGAGCAAGTTGCTTTTGGCCGAGATCAGTTCAATCGATTTGGAACAGCTCGACCGGTTTACGCGCTGGGCAACGGCAAATACCTTGTTCTCTCCCCCCCGCTGCGGAAGGCGCTTGCGGAAGTCCGAAGGGTCCAATCTTCGCCAATCGCGACAAAGCGAGCCCTTCTAGCGTCTCCTCGGGCATTTCTGCGTGACGCGTGGGGGATGGATACTGACGAGACGCTTATTGAATCGGTATTCCGTGAGACTTCGAGCTATTCAGAAAGAGTCATTGGATTGGGGCTATGGCAGCCTCGTGTTCTTCCTTGGATAAAGTTAGGAACAACCAATTGGTTCGGCCCTGAAATCGATCGCGTTGGAGGTACACAGCGGCAGAACGCTTCAGAGAACGCAGCGGGGATAATCATCGGCGCAGAGACTATTGCTCTATCGGAGGACCAAGCCGATCAGCTGAAGACGCGTATCGAGAATGCCATCGGTGCAGATCAGAAGAACGTATCGATCGATATTGAGGGACGAACGATCGATGTCCCCGCTTCCTACGAAGCGCTTGCAGCGCTGGAAGGTCTAAAGAAGGCTCGATCGTCGCTTGATCCGCCAAATGATGTTATCTCAACTTCGGGAAAGGCTGCCAAGCCAGGTCCCGACAAAGAAGCTCTAGTTATCAAGCCGAACGAGCAAGAGATCCAGGTTGAAGGTAATTTTGCAAAAAGGTCTGCTCCTCCTCCCGGATTGCCGTCCGGCCTTGCCTCACGACTTAAGCATCATCAAGTTGAAGGCCTTGACTGGCTTCAGAAGGCGTGGGCCTCGGGTCGTCCGGGAGTTCTTCTCGCAGACGATATGGGCCTTGGAAAAACCTTTCAGAGTCTAGCGTTTCTCGCTTGGTTGCGTGATGGGATGGCATCGGGTGCCATTGAGTGTGCGCCGATGCTGGTCGTGGCGCCTACGGGACTTCTTGAGAACTGGCGAGCGGAACACGATCGTCACCTTTCGGCGCCTGGTCTTGGTCATTGTGTTCAAGCCTACGGACGAGCGCTTGCGGGTATCCGCAAGGTTTCATCTGACGGGCGTCCTAGCGTCGATCTAGAAGCGCTTCGAAAAGCTGATTGGGTGCTCACAACCTATGAAACACTGCGAGACTACGATCGGGATTTCGGCCAAGTGCGATTTTCGGTATTGCTATTAGACGAAGCTCAAAAGATAAAAACGCCCGGAGTTCGAGTCACGGACGCTGCGAAAGCTATGAACGCAGAGTTCCGGCTTGCCATGACTGGAACACCAGTCGAAAACCGTTTGGCTGATCTCTGGTGCATTACTGACGCTGTCCACCCAGCGTGCCTAGGTGACCTGAAGACCTTTAGTGCGTCGTATGAGAAAGATCCTGATCTCGAGCGCCTCCGGCTCTTAAAATCATCCCTTGATGTTTGGCATGGCGGCAGGGCGCCCCTTTTGCTGCGTCGTCTCAAGGAAGATAAGCTGAGCGATTTGCCGCGACCGGTACAACGAGTGTCCGAGGCGGTCATGTCTGGCGCGCAATTAGTTCAATACGAAGCGACTCTCGAAGATGCACGCAAAATTAACAAACCTGGAGCGGTTCTAGAGATACTTCAGCGTATGAGGGCCATATCGCTTCATCCGGACGGAAATGCGTTGATGTCGGATAGCGACTTCATCGCCGCTTCCGCAAGAATGCGAATCGCATTCGATGCGCTCGATTCGATTGCTTCGCGTCGCGAGCGGGTATTGGTGTTTTTGGACGACCTAGATCTACAGGCCCGCATAGCGGGGATTGTCCAGCGGCGATACGGCATGGCTGCTCCGCCGATGATTATCAACGGTAGCGTCGCTGGCGCCACTCGGCAGGCGCGAGTTGATCGTTTCCAGGTTGGCCCGGAAGAGTTCGACGCGATGATCCTTTCGCCGCGTGCCGGCGGGGTAGGGTTGACGCTTACCCACGCCAATCACGTAATTCACTTGTCTCGGTGGTGGAATCCGGCGGTAGAAGACCAATGCACCGGTCGAGTTGTGCGTATTGGTCAAACGCGCGATGTAGAGGTTCACGTTCCTATTTCGTTATTGCCGCAGGGCAGGGCTTCGTTCGATCAGAACTTACATGCGCTTTTGGAGCGGAAGCGTCGCTTAATGAGGGATGCACTCCTGCCGCCAAACGCCACGGATGCCGATCGGAACGAGCTTTTCCAGGCGACTGTCAATTAGCAGCATGCCTATGCACTCTTCTTCGGAAAATTGAGAGGCTGGGATGTTGGAGGAAGAGTTCAATGATCTTTCCCGCTTGGATGACGGGCAGCTCGCTGAAATTTTTCAGCAAAGACGTGACGATCCACTGTTTCTCGACGCGCTAAACGAGGTGCTTAAGCAGAGAGACAGCGACGAAGCCATCGATCTGCAAATCGAGGTTGTTAAGGCCCGCCGCGCGGTTCCGCGTCCGGCGGTGCCGGGCGAGAGCAGCGTTGGGCAGCAGTCGAGCCCCATTAGCGATTGGCTGCGTGTTTTTCTAACCGCGAGGAACCTTATGCGTCCGGATGGACGCCCACTCTACCGCTATCGGATGGTAGACGCTGAGTACGAACAGGCGAAGACGATCTTGCGCCGTCTGGTCGGGTCGGGTCGTTTCGCTGATCCAGATCGTCACGCAAGCGCGATCTTCGTATCCTTTGGCGCCGAATGGTTCAGGCGCGAGTCGGCCTCGACGTTTCTTAGGTGGGACGATCTTGCTCCCGACCTTTTCCCCTCGGTCCCCTATTCAAGCAAACGGCAGTTGACCCTCTTGGGCTTAAACTACTGGGGCCGCGCACTCCGGAGGAGCGCGAATGCCCGGGAGTTCCTTTTGACGTTAGCGCTCGAAGGTGGCTTTCCGGTCCGAATCTTGGCGGAAGGCGCGCGCGGTTGGTTGAAGGACTATCTGTGCTCTGTCATGCGCCGGGCGATCGCCTGGCGGGTCGACGCACGGGACGAAATACTTGCCATCGCGGAGGAAGAACGCGGACGGATGCGCAAGAGCTATCAACATGACGATTTTGTCGCGTTGTGCTCTGAACTAGTCGAGAGTCTCCTCCATCTGCGGCGAAAAGCCGAGGCCGAGAGCGCCAACGGAATCCGCAACTCGGCGTTGCTCGATGCCAAACATCCGGGCTGGCAAGACGAACTGCCGATCTATGTGCCGGCCGAGGATGAAGCCCTCGTCACGGAACTGCTGACCGGACTGCTCGACGAGAAGTTGACCGGTTTGTCCACTGTGGGGGTAGAGGCTAGGCGATATCTGGTAAACAGAAACGGTCAATGGCTGCCAGCCGCGCAATTGCTTGCCGACGGCGAAATTCCGGCTTCGAAACTGCCCGGGTTGTCGGCCCTGGGGCGGGCTCGCGCGATTCCGACCGGTGAACTAGCCAATCACCTGACCGGCGACTTGGCTCTGCTCGAAGCTCCAATCGGCGAGCAACGGCACTGGCGCGTGCGGCCATTCATGCGAACCTCTAAGCTGCTGACTGATTTTCGTTTCACTTCGCCGGTCACTACGACACTCACCTCTCCGGACGGCGTTCCCCTTCCTTGGACGTGGCCCCGTGGAGAAGCCCTGCGATCGGACGTGCTCGTCTTTCAGCAAGACGAGGGCTCGACACCGAAGGAGCCGCTGCTCCGTTTCCTTCGGGCGGGGTCAGTGAGTTCTCCAGCCAAGACCCTTTACGCGCTTGTTCCGGACGATTGGACGGTCGAACCCACAACGGAGAGCGCTATCGTCGAGATTGAGAGCCTTCCCGGCCTTGCCCGGAAACTTGTCCGACTGGCCGAGGCCGCCTACTTCCGTAGCCGCGAAGCTGACTCGGTCCGCTTCAAAGTCGAACCCGACGCGGATGGGCGTGAGCGGGAACTTGAGTTCGGGAGTATGCTAGACGCGGGCATTGTTCTGGCCGACGAGCGGTGGGAGTTGGTTGGAGCACCTGTCCGGCCGCTGATCCGGGAGGCTGGAAAGCAGGCACGGGTCCCAAGCATTGGCGAGCTATTTGTTCGCCGCCCGGGAGGAAAATGGAGCCCGTTCTCCGGGTCTCTAAGTGGCGCCGGCCTGATCGAGCTTTCGTGGCGCGACCCGGCAGTCAATGTTCAGATCGAAAAGCGCCTGCTCGCGCTTGTGCCGAACGGCGCGCGCGTCAGTGGAACGATGAATGACGCGCTCAGTGGAAAAATCCGCCTTGAAGGGCTGCCCGGATGGTCCGCGTCGGTCCGCGAGAGCTCCTGCTCGGTCGATTTGGCGGACACCGATACTCTCTCGGTTCGATTCACGGGCCGTCCGGTCTATCGCCTTCCAATGAGTCTCCGCCCTCCGGCGGGGCAGCCCTTCGACGTTATAATTCCATTAGTCGGCCGTGATGCCGTGGTCGCGCTGGCGAACGGTTCGATTCTCGCGCCCGGTGCTCAGCTCGATGTCGGTGCGTTGCGAGGCGCGGTCGCTGCATCGCCTCGTAGAACGTACGTTCATCTGGGAGTGAAAGGCTCGAGGTCGGGCGGGCTAAACGTGGTCGTAGATGGCGAACTCCCGCTCGGAATCCTGCGAAGCGCCATCGACGAAACGCTCGCAACCCTGCCAAACCAAGACGATGTAGTAGAGTTTGATTTTATCGGCGACACGCGACGCCCCATTCATATCAGCCGCTATCGCCATGATAAGCTCACAATCGATCTCGGCATGGTGCGCTGGTCCACCCAGTCAGAATCGTCTGGCGCCTCTCCCGTGGTGAGAATGGTTCTTGATCCGCGGCACGAGCACGCGCTGGAGCCAGAAGCACACGGGCTCTGGCGAATCCCGGAGCGCTGCAAGGGCCTTTGCCTTGTCTATCTGCGGGACAGCGTGGACGTTGTTTCTCGACCAGTTCCCGTTTTGCAGCAGAGCGCTCCTGCCACCTATGCCGGGGATCTCGTTTCAGCGCTGGTTATTTCGGAGCACGAAGCGCGCCAGCGCGAAATCGCGAGAGCGCTCGTCAAACTGGGGCGAGGCGAAGGCCAAAACGGCGATCTCAACTGGTTGCTCGACGCCGCCACCAATCTGAACGGTCTTCCGGCAAGCGCTTTCGACGCACTGAAGCAGCTGCCGTCAAGCCCGCAAGTCCTGGTCCGCCTCCTGCTCAGCGCCCGCGATGCAGGTGAACGCGGTGCCATCTGGTCATTGCAAAATGAGTTGCCGTTCCTTTGGCTGGCGCTGCCGCTGTCCGCGTGGGAGATTGCCCTGCAGAGTGACTATGCGGCCGTTATAGGTGCGCTCGAAAACGTCTTCGGGAAGGAAAAGGCCGCCAGTGAGGCACTGGCGCGACTCGCTGGCATCCGAGACGAGTTGATCGCACTGGAGCCGGCACTCGAAACGACCTTCGGCCTTGTCGGGCTGCCTGCCATGCGTGCAACCGCCATACCCTCGCTTCGGGATCTGACAAGCGGCTATATCGCGGGTCAGTATCACCGTGGCGGTGAGACGCCGAACGATCTCGCGACCCGCCTCACTTCGGTCGGTCTGAAACTTCCAGCGGAAATTGAAACGAAATCGCATACCGACTTTGCCGGCCTTTTTGCACCCGTCCTGCTCGCCGCGAGCGCTCAAAAAAAACTGGTACTCGAACGCGATCTGGCGCTGCTCGCACGTCGCGCGCTCCGGGAGGACCCGGTTTATGTTGCGGCTGCGTGGTGTCATCTTCTGAAGTTCTATGGTTCTGCTTGAAGTGAGGCTGCGAGTGATATGACGCCTTTTGATGTTTTGAACGAGGTGAAACGCCGCACGGCGGAGGCTGTCATTGCGCAGTCGGGGCTGTCGCATGAAGGGCTACGGACGCATTTGCGCGAGCTACTGGGCGGCAATAATCCGTCGAACGGCGCGTTGCTGCAGGAACCCGTGCTCGAAGGTGCTCACCCATTCGTCACAGCCGACGACACGATGGCAGCGCTGGCGGGGCCCCTGCTGCACCCCGATCTGGTGACGGCTTTGGATAAACTCGGCGACGACCATGAGTATCGCTTCCCGCGTAGCCGCAAACCATTCCGCCATCAGGCAGATACCTGGCGGCTGCTTGCAGAGCGAGAGCCCCAATCTGTGCTGGTGACCTCCGGAACTGGTTCAGGCAAGACCGAATGCTTCCTCTTTCCGATCCTAAGCGATCTGGCCGCTCAAGCACATGGGCAACGCGCGGCTCTCGAAGGGGTGCAGGCAATCATGCTTTACCCCCTCAACGCGCTCATCGAGAGCCAGCGCGAACGACTCTCAGCCTGGACGAAGCCCTTTGGCGGAAAGCTTCGCTACAGCCTTTACAATGGCGACCTGCCGCCAGCAGTTAAGGAGTCCGAGCGCCGGCGCACGCCGGAACAGGTCATCGATCGGGCGCAACTGCGCGCGAGTCCGCCGCCGCTCCTCGTCACAAACATCACCATGCTTGAATACATGCTAGTCCGCGCCGAGGATCAGCCGATCATCAACGCGTCCAGTGGCAAGCTCAAATGGATCGTCCTCGACGAGGCACATTCGCTGGTTGGTGCGGCGGCGGCCGAGATTGCGCTACTCTTGCGGCGTGTGCTGCTCGCCTTTGCTGTCAACCCGGAGGAGGTCCGGTTTGTGGCGACTTCTGCGACGATCGGGTCGGGTGGGAACGTAGGTCAGCAGCTGCAGAGCTTCTTGGCCGATGTCGCCGGCATCCCGGACAGCCGGGTACACGTGATCGAGGGCCGACGCCGGATGCCACGTCGTCCGGAGGGGCAGTCTAGCGGGTCCTCCGAGGACATTCGCAGCGCTGACCCGGCCCGACTTTATGACCTTCTTGGCCGAGATCCGAAGATCTGGCGACTCGTGGAGAGATTGTTCCACGGGAGCGTGCCGCTTGCCGATTTCGAGGAGGGCGCGCGCATTTATGGCATCAGTGCGCCGGACCTCGTCTTCGCGATGTCGCGCGCGGCACAGAAGACGGCTGACCAAGAGGAAGAGCGCCTTGCGCCGATCCGCCTTCATGCATTCGAGCGTGCCGTTGCTGGCATATGGAGCTGTATCAACCCGGAATGCGCGGCAAGTCCTTCGGACTGGCAGTTTGGGCGCGTCCTTTCCGAACGCGCTGACCGGTGCCCGTCCTGCGGCGCGCCAGTATTGGAGGTCGTCAGCTGTACCGAATGCGGCGAAGCCTATTTGGAAGGGATCGAGACAGGTCCGCGACTGTCGGCGCCCTTGCGCAATCCGCCGCGCGACGAGTTCGCTTTCGACAGCGCGCGCGAGAACGGCGCCGACGGAGCGGATGACGCCGAGGGCGAGGCGGTGCAAGAAGAGGAAGTGGTCCTCGTTCAAGATCGTCTATTCGCGGCAAATCCGACCGGAACCGCCCGCGGGTTCTGGCTTGACCGTAAGAACGAATGGCGGGTTGTCGACGGGCCAGCCGACGGTATTGTCTCCTTTCTCTGCGAGGAGCACAACGGTTCGCGCGCCTGCCCGCACTGCAGTCCGGAGGGGCGCATTTCCGAATTGATCAGACCACTTCGGTTTGGCGCGCCATTCATCCTTGGCAACGCTGCGCCGGTTCTCCTTGAGGGCGTGGAACCCGCGAAAGTGGAGGCGGGCGAGAAGCTGCCTTCCGGGGGCCGCCGGCTGCTCTCCTTCGCTGACAGCCGCCAGGGCACAGCCCGCATGGCGGCTAAGCTGCAGATCGAATCGGAGCGCAATTTCTTGCGCTCCTTTGTCTATCATCAGGTCCAGGCTTCAATGCGTCCCGCTCCAGGTTCCGATGAAGAACTTGCGAAAACGAAAACCGAGATCGAGCAGTTGGAAGCGGCCCTTGCAGCAACCCGGCTGCCGGCGTTGGAAGGTGTGCTCGCCGAGAAACGGCGCAAGCTGGCAACCCTCGCGTCGGGGAATACGGAGGGTATCACGTGGCTTGAGTTGGTGAGCCGTCTGGCTGAGCGGGTCGAGACCTCCGAGTGGATCAAAGGTGTTTGGCAGGCGCGCGATGAGCAACTATTCGCAGACGCGTCCAAGATCGCCGAATTCCTTCTGCTTCGGGAGTTTGCTCGCCGGCCGAGACGTGCGAATTCCGTCGAAACACTGGGTATCGCTCGCCTGCGAAACCCTTCGATTGATCGACTCACCGAAGCCCAGCTTCCTAATGGTTTCCGGGGTAGGGGAAGGACGATCGAGGATTGGCGTGCCTATGTTGACGCCGTGTTGACCTGGTACGTGCGGGCCAACGGGGCCATCTCCATTTCCTGGCAAATGCAGCATTGGGTATCCTCGAAGGCGAAATTGACATCGCTGGTTGGTCCGGACGCCCAGACTGATGGCGACAAGAGACTTCGCGCTTGGCCGAACGGATATTTCCGTGCCCAGCCGCGATCGCGGCCTGGAGCCCTCCTTGTTCAGGGCCTCGGACTCAACCTTGACGACGCGGCGGACAGGTCTGAGCTCGATGAGTACCTGCACACAGCTTGGACGCACGTTCAGCCGACCTTTTCCGCTGATCCAGAAAGGCGCGTCTTCGATTTTTCTAAGACGTTCATCGCACCCATCGTCAACGCGTTCTACTGCCCAGTTACTCGGCGGATTCTCGATTGCTCCCCTTTCAGCCTCACACCCTACGGGCTTGAGGAAAAAGCGGACGTGCGTCGGCGCTCCATTCCCGTCGCTATGCCGCGGCATCCGGCGCCAATGCTGGGACTTCAAGATGTAGAAGCGGCGCGGGAAGTCACGCGCGACTGGATCGAAACGGAGACCAACATTGCTAGTCTAAGGGCCAAAGGGGCCTGGACAAATATCTCCGACCGTATCGCCCTTTTCGCTGACTATGCGCGGTCAGCCGAGCATTCGGCGCAGCAGGAGAGTGGTCGACTGCGTCGTTACGAGCGGGAGTTCAAGGCCGGCAGGATCAACATTCTCAGCTGCTCGACCACCATGGAGATGGGCGTGGATATCGGTTCGGTGTCGTCGGTAATGATGACCAATGTGCCGCCGTCGATCGCCAACTATCGGCAGCGCGTCGGCCGCGCGGGCCGACGAGGTCAGGCGGTGGCTCTGGCTTTTACCTTCTGCAAGGACCGACCGCTCGACCGCGAGGCATTCCGCGATCCGCAAGGTTTCCTCTTGCGAACGCTCGCCGCTCCGAAGGTTACACTGAGCAGCCGCCCGATCGTGCAGCGCCACGTCAACGCCTTCCTACTCGGTAGCTTCATGCACGAACGCGCGGGTGACGTGCTCAAGATGCAGATCGGAGCTTTCCTCGGCTGTCCCGCCGATCCGAGCGAGCCCCGTCCACTTAAGGCGGATCGGCCAGTTGAGGCTTTCATCGAATGGCTTGAGAGGCCAGCAACACTGGCGGACCATACGGAAAGTCTGCAGCTGCTGACACAGCGTTCGATCCTGGAGGGCGATCAGACGCTGGTCGAGGATGCAAGGAATTCGATCCTTGGGCTCGCGAACGGCTTTGTCGCCGAATGGGAGGGGGTGTTGGCCCTTGCGAAGGATGAGGGACTACAAGAGGCGGGCAAATCCCGGATGGCAGTCGAACTCCGGCGGATGTGCGGGGAGTTCTTATTGGGCAGTTTTGCTGACCGGGGTTTTCTCCCTGGTCACGGTTTCCCCACCGATGTGGTTACTTTCTTACCGGGCAAAGAGTTCAAATCCGCTCAAGATACGGCTCAGGACGGCGTGCGCCAATTTCGGACGGTCGGCCCCCAACGGTCGCTCGATCTTGCCATCCGCGACTATGCCCCGGGATCTGAGGTCGTCCTCGACGGCCTCGTCCACAAGTGCGCTGGCGTGACGCTGAATTGGAAACGCCCGGCGAGCGAGGAGAATCTGGCTGAGATCCAAAGCTTGCGTCATTTCTGGCGTTGCGCGGAATGCGGCGCGACCGATACTAGACGCAGCGGTGGCCCCGACTTTTGCCGCGTCTGCGGCTCGGAGCAGCCGGACAGCGTCGAGTTCCTGCGCCCGGCCGGCTTTTCCGTTGACCCGCGGGAGCGCGCGCATGCCGAGACAGAGACACTTTCCTATGTTCCGCCGGAAGATCCGGTCGTCTCGGCGCGTGGCGCAACGTGGCGGAGCTTGCCGGCTCCCGAATTGGGGCGTTACCGCTGCAGCCGGGAAGGCCTCGTCTACTATTCAAACCGCGGCGGGCCAAGCGGCTTCGGCTATGCGGTATGTCTGCAATGCGGACGGGCAGAAGCCGATACGGACAATCGGGGGCTGGCGGCGCCACCGCCGGCGCTCGTGGACCACAAGCCGCTCCGTTATCGGAAAGGCCAAGACTTGTGTCCGGGTAACGACAAACCTTTTAGCATAAAGCGAAACATCTCGCTCGGCTTCGAGATCACCACCGATGTCTTCGAGCTTCAGTTGCAACACAGGCTTGGACGCGCGGGCGCCCACGCGTTGGTTATCGCACTGCGCGAGGCGCTCGCGCAAGAACTCGGCATCGAGGCTGACGAGATGGGCTTTGCCGTCGGCCAAAGCCGCAATGCGCTCGGCGCGCTAACCGTTTCCCTTTTCCTGTTCGACCGAGCGGCAGGTGGCGCCGGCTTCGCCGTGTCGTTCGAGCATCTGCTGCGGCCGGTAATCGGCCGCGCGGAGCAGATTCTTGATTGCGAGACTCCGGGCTGTGAGAAGGCCTGCGCAGCATGCGTGCTTACCTCGGATGCTCCTGACGGAAACAACGATCTTGATCGAACGGCTGCGCTTGATTTTCTGCGCGCGCATCTGGTCTTCCCCGAGGAGGTCGGCCGCGACGACTGTTTTACCGATGGCGCGGAATTGTCTCTTGCTCCGCTGGATGAGATAGACCGCGAACTTCGCCGCTCGGCCCGTTCCAGCTTGACTGTCTTTCTGCCCGATCGGAGCTCGCCTGCAGCTGCGCAGGAATGGCCGCTTGCGGCGCAACTTCTTCACTGGGCGATGCGCGGGCATCAGGTGAGACTGGCCATCGCCCCGGCCCAGATGGAGAAGCTGAGTCCTGCGGAGAAGCTCGCTGTTCGCGATTTCTCTCTACAGCACAGTATCGATCTTGTGGCGGCGGAGGCGCCAGTTTTCGGGAACGGCGCATGTGCGCTGGCGACGGTCGCTGGGGAAAACGATAGTTGCCACACCTGGGCGTCGCGCGAGGTAGAGCCGCGATTTCCCGGGCGTGGGTGGGGACGGCCAACCAGCTATCCGGTAGTCCGGGGAAGAGCGCGGGTTGCACAGCAATTCATTCGGGTCGACCTCGACCGGCTGCTTCCGCCTCCGGATGCTCAACTCATCCAGATCGGTTCCGAACTTGACTGCGACCTCGTTACCTTCGGCGCCCGCGCGTCCAAGATCATAATCGAGCTACTGACGAAGTGTGGTCGCTGGCCGGGAGCCGGTATCATGAAAGCGTCCTACCAAGACCCCTATGTTTCATCGCCGCTCGTGGCACGACTGCTGATCGACACGATAAGCCAGGTCTTCTTACAATCGGGTGCGCAAGATGCGGCCTTAATGGTCGAGACCCGTCCACCGCGGAGCAACCAGCGCGGCCAGCCTTGGCAGATCGGGCATGATTGGCTGGAGGCGGCTGATCAGAAAGAGGTAATCGAACAGTTCGGAAATCAGAGCAGCGTTCGCGTTTCCGTGCTCCACAAGGATGTGCCGCATGGCCGCTATCTCAGTATAGACTTTAAGGATGGAAGCCGAGCTGCGATCGTGCTGGACCAAGGGTTCGGCGCTTGGGCGCCGCCGCGAAATGTTTCTGTCCGGTACGATTTCCAAGCCGACATGGCCATTCAGGCAAAAAGGCTCGCAACCATCAACGCAGTTCTTCAACGCCGGGGGATCGGTAAGACCTATTTGGTCGCGACAACCGCCTGAGATCGAGCTAAGGCGACGGGGTCGGCGCAGAAACTTCATGATCTCAGGACAAGGGATTAAAGATTTCCACTCTAAGCAAGCCGATCTTTTTGTCGCTCAAACGGAGTTACTAATTCTCGGAATGTCGGCGGTGTGGGGAAGTGGCACTTAGACCTACGAGATACCGCATTGCCGAAAGGCTTGGAAGGAAGAAATAGCCACCCCCCATGGTGGTTACAACGCTTTCCATGTTTTCGAGAACGACGGAGCCGGAGATGGTGGGTATCGTAAAACCCCGACCTGCTTCCCGCGGTGTCGAGGTCGCAATTGAATCCGGTTTCCGATTCGATCCATTAGACGTCAGAGGACACATCTCCGAAGCCGAACTCAGATCCGATCCAAGGGATTGCGGTGTGCTCATCCACGACGCGGCAATTGGATCCGGTTCTTGATTCAATCCATGAAATACCGGCGATCCGATCCACGATTGTTGCACAAATTCGAATTGACGTTCGATATCTGCGCAAAGACACATAAACAAGAGGCCCTTTTCGTCGACAGCGCCTTCTGCGGTCTTGCGTTTAATGTAAGACCGTCCCCGCCGCATCAATCGATGACGATTGGTTATCTTCTCCTGGGAGGGATCCAGGGGTTGAAGACTGTCGCGCGGATTGGCGCGCCTGATATGTGCTCCGAACGGACATGATAATCCCTGCGGGTCGTCCAGACCATAGCTGAAATCGTTGTAGTCTGGTGATGAAGCGCCTGGTATCAGCGGAGTTCCGTCGCGCCTTCGTCCCATCATTTTTGCGGCGATCCAATCCGCGGTAATTTGTTCGTTGCCTATCGTCGACGAACCAATGCAACGCTGAAGATCCTCAGCTTTGCTTTGAGTAAGCTTCTCGAATTCTTCGACGTGCTGAACCAGTTGCCTGATCACCAGGAAGGTGCCGTTGCGGCCGAAGTCCCGCGTATTCGGCGGCGCCGAAGCAAATCCCGGAAAGCGTGAATAGGCTCCCGCCGGAACAGGGGACAACGTTTTTTCAATATCGGATTCCGGACTTACGGTTGGCGTTGGTGGAAAGAAACCTTGATTGTTGCGATAGCCTAGAATGAATTCACCGGGTTCGACAATGTCGCGGGACGGGGTTGCGGCGTTGAAGCGTTCCGTTCCTTTGATCACTGGCTGCGAAATTCCATCGCGAAAGCCGAAATGATTGGTGTCTAACTTTCCACCGATCGCGGGACTCATGGCGATTTCGTGAAGAAATGCAGCGGCGCGCCCTCCCAGCCCTTGCGTATGGCGCTCAAGGAGATCGTCACATTCCTGCGGGCTTTTTGCATAAACAAGTAGGACCGCATCCGCGCCAGCCGCTATCCCACCATTTGTATCGCGATCTCTATCGGCCCAGAGCCATTCTTTCGGCGCCGACGGTCCGAAATCCCCCAGGATCTTGTCTCGACGCGTCATGCCGGTGCGAAATGCAGAGGGAAACGTCGACATGCCGTCGATGTCGTCCGATGTGGGGATACCAAGCTTGATAAGGCCCGCGGCCGAAAATCCGATAAATGTCGCAGAGTCATGGAATCTGTCGCCAAATGCTAGCGGCGCCATTTGTTGCGCGGGAGCGCTATCGCTGGATTGGGGCGAGAAACGAACATCTTGCATAACGCTGCCCAGCCAGCACGCGCCATCCTCGGCATTCGGTGGCAGTTGGAGTATGGCGCAAGCCGCATAAGGCAGCTCCGGCAATCCACGAAAGACGATTGATTGCACCTCGTCGGTCTCGATGGAGTAGTCAGGCCGGGGCATTGATCCGAAACAGTCGAGCCAGGCGCGCGCTGCCGTTTCGGTTCTAGCTCGCATCAGGCCGTCGTGGATCATGGCGTTGTTGCGAATTTGATCCGTGGTGAGCTGAGGAAAGCGGCAATACCAAAACTGTGAAGGCACCTGTTGTCTTCGGACCCAGCGTTTGAAACGATCGCCGTCTTGTGCGCCGCCGTAAATCAAAAATCGGGTTCGCGGAAATCCCAAGCCGTTGCTCCACGCGGCCGATTGCCCGGCATGCGCTTTCATCACGAAGTCCTCAAGGTAGCTTTCCCAGCTGCCGTCAAAGTTCGAAAGAAAAACAAGTTTCTCGCTGTTCGGTACACGAAACCATTTGGCATAATGAATGGTACCCATGTTCAACACGAATCCGGGGCGGTACCAGTGGACCACCAGCTGTTTGATTGACCACAGTGCTGCCGCCAAGGTCAGCTTTCTGAACCAACCGCTCTTCAACTGCGTGACGGCTGTAAAATGGTTCTGTACGTACCCAGGATGGTTCTCAGCCTGCAGTGCCTGTTCCGCGACCGTCAAGCTTGCCTCGCGATCTTCCGGCACATCACACATCTCGTTCCAGCGCAGAAGAGCCAAAAACGCGACGATCGTTGTGCCGACAACGATAGCAGTGGCGATTAGGCCATACTGCAGTGCCAGCGCCACGCGCCCCATCAGCGACGTGATCGTATCGATGCAAAGGTAAATCAGCAAAGAACTGCTGAGGAAGATAGCTGCCAGCGCCGTCGCGAGCGGCTTCACGGAGCGTGACGATAAGAAGCTGACCAGGGCATCCCAATCCGTGCGCTCAGACCATTCGGAAATCTTCAAGCGTCGGCGGCTGGGCCGCATCAGAAAGCCCGCAAATCCACGCCCGTCATCTAGTAGCTTCTTGACGCGCTGCCGATCCTCCACGGGTGCCATTGCATTGCTAGTATAGGCGACGAAACGTTCGTCCTGCTGAATGAATTTACGAACGTAATCGAGGGCCACCGTCGCGCGGCTGCCAAGGCCGAAGTGATTTTCCTCGTAATGCTTCAGCGCCGCGCGAGCAAAGGAGGCTAGCTCGGCCTGTCGTGCAATGTCGCTTATAGGAAATTCAGGGGTCCCGTTGAAGTTCAGCCCTGTCGATCCCCAAGGCACGGTCTCCAGGTCGAGAGCACGTTTTTTGAGCGCGTCCGCCAGCGAAAGGGATGCTCCGTCAGTCGTGCAATCGAAAATCGGACGAAGCCAAGCTTGTGCCTCGCTTGCAATGGTCTCAATTGCATACGAGCCACTTCCATCAACGTTTAGCTCGAAGATAAGATGTGGCGCCGACGCATCGTCACTTCCCGCATCGATGACCGACATGGAAGCGAAGTGCACTATCTTTGTGTCTTTCAATGTCCTAGCGACGTCATTGCAAGCCGGATTCCCGAGCGCGGTCACAAGCGTCGTTAGGTTGGCGACGTTGGCCTTGGGGACGGGTGCGCAAAATACTAACATACTCTGACGCGCAGGTGATAACTCGGTTTCGAATTCGATATCGAGACGCCGTGGAAAGGGACCGACGGAGGTCAATCGTCCGGCCGGTCCAGCGACACGTCGCAATCTTGTTTGCGGCAGCAGAACTCCAAACATTTCTTCCATTTGCGCGAGCGCGACATATTCCCCCAGGCACTGGTGCGTGCCAAAGCCGAAGATCAGGTCGGGCGCATGTTTTCGATCAGGCGAGAACCGCCCTGGAAATGGAAATCGACGCCAGTCGCGAAGGGCAGAGGCGGTTGCGACTAACAATATTGAGCCCCCGGCCACGTACTTCGCTCTCAGGGTGCCGGGTGCAATGACTCTCGATTTTGCGGCATATCGCCATTGTCCGGGTGAAAGGGCCGGGTTGAGTCGCGCTGCTTCCAGCAGGTACTTCCGTAGCCCGGCGCTATCGCCCGATCGGGCTCGTTCCGTAGCCCCGGCCATCGCGGATGGACGGCGCAACAATTCCTCGAAGACCTTTCCTGCCGCCAAGGTGATTGTCGGGACAAGACCCGTGGCTAGGCCCATCAAGTTGGCACGGATCATACCATCCGTGACACGCGGGTCTGAGTTTTGAAGCGCCACCAGTCTCGCCACGATGCAGGAGTTGCTCTTCGTCCCGGCATGTGCTTGCGCGATCGAGCGGTCGACGATGCGCCTCACGTTGAAGGCAGCGCGGCGGGCAAGTTGGTAGGTGCGCTCGTTCCCGAAGGGATCGGCGAAGAGCAACATCGAGATCGATATCGTGTAGCCCGCAAACAGATCGGGATCATCGACGTCAAGGCCAAGATATTCGATGCAAACCTCGGTCGCCACGCGGGTGATGAAGTCCTTCATCACGTCGAGCTGGCCGCCGCTCGTTTCAACTTGTCTCTTTGCTACGTCCTTCGTCAGGGCCCGGATCCGGTCGATATCACTCTTCAGGACGACTTTTTCGATGATGGCGTGCCATTCTTCTTGGATTTCGCCGTCCAATCCCAGAACGGACCCGCAGTCGGCCGCCATTTCCTCCATCTCTTTTTCGAAGGGAACCTTGAAGAACTGATTCTCAGTAAGAATCTGTCTGACGTCTCGGTCGCGCGTCACCAGGACAAGACGGCCGAACTGTGGGTTGGGCCAGAAGATCCTGAAGACAAAAAATGCCGTCAGCATCGCTGCCTCGAACAGCCATGATCCGACTCGCGTTAAGAGTCCGTTCGATGCAAATTCGTCGATGTCGAAGTCGGGGACCAGATATTGTTGTTGGCTGTCTCTCTTCTTTCTGGCGTCAATTTTTTCAAAGTATTTTAACTTGGGCATTGGTTCATACGCCGGTTGTGTGAATTGAGTTGAAAAACAGACGACGATTAGGCCAAGGTAAAGCGCTCAAGAGATGCAAGGCCTTTACCGGCCGCAGTTAGGGCACCAATGAAATACTCCGTCCATTTTCGGTCGATGAAGGGCAGCCACTCAATATGGCGCCGAGAAAAGTCCGGTTTCGCGAGCATCAATTCAGTGAATGCCTGTCGGGCCTCTTCGTGGTTGCCCCCCTCGCGCAGGGCAGTGATCCTTATCATTTGCGCGTACCAGTAGCCTGGCCGCCGGATCAGGGCCCGTTCGGCGAATTCCGTCGCTTGCTTCCACTCGCCCCGCATGCAATGGGCCATCGCCATTTCGCCCAACGGATAGAAAATATGCAGATCGTTCGGGCTGAGCCGCATCGCCATAGCCAGCTCCGGAATGGCCAGGTCCGGTCTACCTGACAGAGTTCGGCAACTTCCAAGTTCGGCATGAGCCAAGGCAAGGCTGGGATTAAGATCAATTGCCTTGCGCAGCAATTCCTCGGCCGGAAAGGGTTTTCGCAACCACATCTCGGCCATCCCCGCCAGCATATGCCCGCGACCGTCGTCGCAGTCGGCAAGAATGGCTCGTTGGGCGAGTTTCCGCATCTCCAGTATCTTCGCGGTCGATTGGCGACCCGCCCATATCGACCAGCTCAGGCAGAACGTTGCCTGAATGAGCGCTTCGGAGGACTCGGGATCCAACGTGAGAGCTTCAGCGAAAAGTCTCTGAGCCTGCTCCGCTCCCTCGCGGGAGAGCTGGTTAAGATACCATCGGCCGCGCCAGATCAGATCGCTGACGGTGAGGCTGTCTTGCCGTTTGCCCCGCGTCCGGAGTTGTTCGGCATGGTCGATTCGGGTTTCGAGATGCGCAACCAGTTCTATGGCGAGCTCTTGAAATGAACTCGTCGCGGTAAGCGAGGGTAAAACAAATCGCTGGGACCAAACCGTGTGTCCGCTCTCGGCTACAACCAAGCTGGCGTTGATCCAGAAGGTCCCCTTCTCCTCACGCAAACGACCCTCGAGGAGGTACTTCGCGCCGAGACTCCTGCCGACCATCGTTCGATCGGCGTTGCCGGGAAACGAAAAACTTGAGCTACGCCCAATGACGGGCAACCAGCGAATGCGGGACAGGCCGTTGATTAGTTCTTCGCTGATACCTTCGGCGACGTAGTCGAGTTCGCTTTTGCCGGTCATATTCTCAAACGACATGACAGCAAGAGCCGGGCTGCCGTTAGAACCGAAGGGGGAATGCGAGGTATCTACAAAGTGGTTAAGCACCGGGTCGGTGGTCCGCTGGTCAACAGCAAAGGTCCGTGCACCCGGTGTCGAGCTTTGTGAAGTCGCTATTCTTTTGCTGCCGACGAGGGCGCTTCGTTGCTCGCGGAGCCATTCCTCGAATCCATCCTCTCCCGCGATGTCCAGCCCTTCAAGAAAATCTCCGGCCTGACAGTTGTCGCGGGTAACGCGGACATCAACTTCGATCAGTTCGAGGCGGAGCTTTACCCGATCGCGTTCGCAAACTAGTAGCGGTGCGGATCCTTGGTTAAGATGCGTCCGCAAATTCGAAAGCTCCCGGCGCAGACTTCCGCGCGCTTCGGCATGCTGACGCCTTCCCCACAGCTTGTCCTGCAACCAGCCGCGCGTTCGTTCTCCATCCCTTGCCAGGGCGAGCATTGCAATCACCGCGACTCCCCTCTTGCTGGGGATTTCTATGCGCTCACCGCCGGGTGACAGAAGCCGAAAGGGCCCCAACAGACCGAGCGTGAACCGTTGTTGTCCTGCGCTGCCCACCATAGTGCATTCGCCCTCGCGTCCTAGGCGAGCATATCATTTTTCACACCTAAATCACGGCTTTTTCACGCGACCTGAACCCTTTGTTCGCGAATTGCGGACCGAGCGTTTGCAATATCGATCGTGCCGAAGCCAAGAAAGTCAGCTTCGTGCCAACCAGGAGGACAGTCATGATTTCGGCATTCAATGATGTGCAAGGCAGCCAACAGAACGGCATCGACCGCGGGTTCGTGCGGCCCCAAGGGGTAGATTGGGCAGAACTCGTAAAGACAGTCGTTCCGGTTGTGCTCAGCACGCTTTCGTCGAACCCGCAGCTTGCTCCGCAATTCAGCATTGGCGGTGGAATTGGCATCAACCCATTTTCGGCGACACCCGGTACGATGCAGCCTCAAGGATTTGATTTGGACGATTTTGTCCGGACCGTTGTGCCGATTGTGCTCAACACGCTGTCCACAACCCCGCAGATGAAGACGCAATCGGCGGGCGTGCAGCCGCAGGGGCTCGATCTCGGTGATCTGGTCAAGACCATCGTGCCGATCGTACTCAGCACATTGTCATCGAATCCTCAGCTTGCGCCTCAATTCAGCATTGGCGGTTCAATCAAAATCAATCCGTTTTCCGCCGCGCCGACGCAACTAAAGCCTCAAGACCTCGACATCGGCGAATTGATCAAGGTGATCTTACCGCCGCTGCTAAACGCTCTGTCCGCGAGTCCGCAGCTGTCGACCCAATCAGCGGGCGCGCTACAGCCGCAAGGCGTCGACCTCGGCAATTTGATCAAGACCATTGTGCCGATCGTACTCAGCACACTGTCGTCGAATCCTCAGCTTGCCCCGCAATTCAGTATTGGCGGGGGAATTAGCATCAACCCGTTCTCGGCCGCACCCGGAACGGTGCAGCCACAGGGATTTGATCTGGGCGACCTGGTTCGGACCGTAGTTCCGATTGTGTTGAGCACGCTGTCGGCGAGCCCGCAGATGAGAACTCAATCAGCTAGCGTGCTTCAGCCGCAGGGTTTCGACCTTGGCGGTCTAGTCAAGACCATTGTGCCGATCGTACTTAGCACTCTGTCATCGAGTCCTCAGCTTCGTCCAACGGGTTAAGCGCGTCTCAATCATCGCGGCGGACGGTTTGCACTGTCCGCCGCCGGATGCTGAAGGGCGATTTGCACCCGTGATCGAAAAACATTCGTACATTTTAGGATCGCTGGACTCCGACGTTTCTCCGGAAGAAATCGACGACCTCGTCAAAACCATCACGACATCTGTCCCGGGACTTCAGGCATCGGTTCAAGCCGACACTTGCGTAGCAGTTCTGGAAATTCCGTCCCACTCAGTCGGCGCTGTCAAGGATCTGTTGGACGACCGCTTCTTTCTGGAGCCAAACGGCACCCCCCGGTTAGTGCAAACATCGAATGCATAGGACTAGACAAATGTCAGAATCGGATGCCAGCAGACGTACGACAGTTGAAGTTTCTCAGCGCCAATTCCAGTTCTTGTTCGCGGCGAACTTTGACGGCGAATTGAGTCCGCTAAGCGTCCAGGCTATCGGCAATACGCTCGAGAAGATCGACGGTGTCCGAATAATTGATCGGATTCACGATTCTGGTCTGGATGTCATGGCCGCCGGTCGCGAGCCGGTAGCTGGCGAGGTTGTCGTTGCCGAGATGAGTTGGGAAAATGCGATGGCGTTGAGAGCAACGTCGACCAAGCAAATCATCATGGAGCGGAATTGGGAATTGCGCCACCTGGGGTGTTTCGCTCCGAATTTCGCTGGCCCGACGGGTGCAACGGTGGTCGCGCCCGCTCCGACTATCAGATTCTCGGTCAAGGTGCTCGGCAACAATGGTCAACCGATCCCTCGCGCGCAGGTTATCGCCTACGGGCACGGATTTCCCGTCCAGGGTGAGACCGACGTCGAAGGGAAGGTTGTGCTGGCGATCTACGCTTCAAGCCTGATCGGAGTTGAAGCGATTTACGTAAAGCCGTTCTCTGATTTCTGGGAAAAATTTATCGCGCACCCCGCGCTAGTCCCCGATGTCGACAACATCGTTTCGCTGGAATCTCTTTCGGCATTTCCTCAGTCGCATTTTCCTGGAAATCCCTTCATCGGATGGGGAGAGCGGCTAATGGGGTTAGACCTGGAAACGATGCAACGATATTCGGGCAAGGGTGCCCGTGTCGCCATCATCGATTCAGGGTGCGACAATACTCATCCTGTGCTCACCCATATTACCAAAGGGCTCGATTTGACCGATCCAAAGCTCGACGATCTCGGACAGGCGCGGAATTGGCAAATCGATACGCTTTCACATGGAACGCACTGCGCCGGTGTTATTACCGGCAGCGGCGTAGATGGCATGCGTGGTTTTGCGCCAGAAGCGGAAGTTCATATTCTCAAATTGTTTCCGGGTGGCCGGTTCGACGTGCTGATCAGGGGCCTCAAATATTGCATCGACAATCAAATTGACGTCGTTAACTGCAGTCTTGGTTGTGACCAAGGCTCAGAGTTAGTGAGGTTATGGCTGAACAAAGCTCGGCAGGCGGGCGTCGCCGTTGTGGTCGCAGCCGGCAACTCGGGCGGGCCGGTCCAATTTCCGGCGCTGGTTCCAAATGTCTTATCGGTTTCTGCAATCGGACAGGCCGGTAACTTTCCCGGCGATACTTACCATCAACAGACAGAGCCGAGCGTGTTGCCTGGCCTTGTTGGCGCTAATGGAATATTCGCACCTAGATTCAGTTGCTTCGGCCCCGAGATCAAGCTGTGCGCGCCCGGCGTTGCGGTGATTTCGTCCGTCCCTGGAGGGGGGTACGCGGCATGGGACGGGACGTCGATGGCGGCGCCCCATATCACGGGCCTTCTCGCGCTTATCGCCGCTCATCATCCGGCGATCGCAAGCATGCCGCGCGACGCAGCGCGCGTTGACCGCATGTTTCAAGTCCTTATCGACGGCGCGAATTCCGTTGGTCTAGATCGCATGCACGGTGGCGCCGGCATACCAGCAATTGGAAGCACGTTCCTTGCTGGCGCTTCGACAGTGGGACAAAGCGGCGTGTCGCCAGATATTGATGCGATTGTCGGTGCGGTCCTTTCTCAGATGCAAAAACTAGGAGCAAATCCAGCCGCCAATGCGCCACTCTAGATCTGACCTTGTTAGTCCCAGAAGCAGGCTGCGGCACGCTCAGGCGGTAAATTTGCGAAGAATTGGTCATTCAAGTTGTCGATGGGAAAGGAGAACTAGCATGGCGTTCAAATTCCTTCGTTTCATGTTCTTGGCCGGCGCGATTTCGCTCGTGTCATTTGCGATGGTAACGATGACGGTCAAATCCGCCGCATCGACGCCGTGTCCAAACGGAAAATGCAGCTAGCGAAAGTGGTGGGTGTGATGACCGATCCGCGGATGTACACCGAAATTGGGATTCACTGGGCAATATCATTTGTTGCCGGGCTGATAATTTTACTTTTGCAGGTAAACCTGCTCAAAAAACGTCCGCTATTAAAGTTAGCCGACCGTCCTTCATCGTTTTTTGAATTAGATGCCCTCGTATCGGAGCGAAGATTTCGTACGATTGCGGGGCTTATTGCCTGCCCGATCAGTGTTCTTGTCTTTTTGCTCGCCGTAGAAGCGTCGCCGTTTGTCGAACAGGCCAAAGCATTCGTCATCCCGTACTTAGCGGACCTTGCCGGCGATAAGTATAAGGCGGCTGCTGCCGACCTTATGCGTGCTATACCTGACTATCTTAGCCCTCTATTTGTGTTGATGGCGGCTGCGCTATCCTTCGCGCCCTATGTCCGAAAACCATTGGAATTGGTCCGAGACTTCATAGTTCCGGCGACCGGCATTGAATCCCGCGCCGATAAGGCTGGCCTTGAGGCGGCACGGCTCGCGCTGAAGAGGTTTGGTGATAGAGAAGCAGAAGAAAAATTGGAGGATCAATTTGGGGTTGATGCGCCTTTGCCGCCAGAGCTAATCCATTCGGACGACGAGACTAAGCTTGCCTATCAGATATTGTTCTTTAGCAGCGAATATACACGGAAGACAGGGTTAGAGCGAGCGATCGCCCAGACGTTAGGCAGGATCAAAGTCTATGAAACAGTTTCAGTGGACAATCCAATTCCTTCCGGGGCTTCCCCCGTCCTTGTTGGAGCGGCGCTCGTCGTTTATCTCGCGCTCTGCATCGCTTACGTTTTGTTGGTGCCGTTGGCGGCGCCGTGGTTCAGAGCCGGTCCTGCCAATGGAGGTTTTTTCTTTGTGGAGTGGCCTCTGGCTCAGTTTAGAGGGATACTCGCGCTGACTCTTGCGCAACAAACGCTAGCGTTTGTGGTGCCTTTTGCCTTGGGAATGTGGCTCTATCCGAGCCGGCGCCACCAGTTCGGTGGCGAAACTGTCCTGCAAAGTTTCGCAGTCGTTTTCGGGATCCTATTCTTGTTTGCGAGCCTCGTGAATTTCCTGTTTGACGCACTGTTTGTAGCGCGCCGATCCATTGGTGAGCTCAGTCATGATCTCATCTCATTTGAAGATGTGAAAATCTGGGCGGACGTTTTTATCCCTGCGATAGTTCCTGCCATGGCCCTAGCCATCTGGATTTGGTGCAAGGACTTTCGAACACGCTGGCTTAGTTATGCAATTCTGTGTCTGGCGTCGGCTATGCTGCTCAACGTTTGTCAGCTTGCCTACGAATGCGTCTCAGGTGAAATTCGAGGTTATTTTTGGCATCAGTCGGTCCTTGGATTCTTTCTTATGCTCTCCTTCTTCCTGTCATCCAACATAGCCAGCGAGCGTGCGACGCCGCTTGGCGATCGGAAGCCGCTTTCGCTCTTGCAAGGGGCAAAACCAGTCGAGGGGTAAATGTCATTAAGCTATCGGATGCGGCGCTTTTTGAAGCGCCGCTCGCGGTAAGCTCCCCAACGGCCAAAGCAATGGCGCATTCTTCCTGATACCCCTCGTCTCGGCGGAGACGAGGATGCTGGTCCTCTTGCTGAAAAGCAGGGAGCCACGAGGCGCAGCTCCTTCTGAGGGGGCGACCTGTCCACGAGGGAGGATCTTGGGGTGTCAACCTGTCAACCGTGTCAACCCAGATTTTGAAATCCGCAGCTAGTGCGTTTTCGGGGCGCGTTTGTGCCGTATGGGGGTGGGGTCAAGGAGGGACCCGCTGTGGCTTAGTTCGCGATCAAGCCAACGATGTCTAGGCTTTGCTTTGGTCCGGCTTGATCCGGAAAGCAGACGTTGGTTGCATAGTCTGCGGCGCCGGCTTGGGGCAGTAACAAGCCATATGCCGCGACCTGAACCAGGTACGGTCTGCGCACGCAAACCGACGTGGGCCGCGGCTTTCTCAATACGTGTTGGGAGCATCGCCTACGTTAACCCTGTCAGCAAATGATTTGTACGTAGGTCGGCAGCCACCGACAAGTTGCCTTATTGGAGCGGAGAATTTTCAGCGACACTAACTCAGGTTAGAGGCACATTATGCTGAGAATGGCGTTGTTGGGCCTCCTCATCCTATTGAGTGTAGGAGTACTGTCAGCGATGGAGCTGAGAGCTCCACCGCGCGGCGCAATCGCGATCGTCCAGCCGCTTGCCGAGCTAAGCGCAGGCATTTCTGCTTCACACGGCGCATTGGCGAAGGCCGATCGCCTTGAAGTTGTCGCTGTGAGCAGCGAGGCGCCGACACAGGCTGCTTTGGTCGAAGAACGCATCGCTCCACCAGAAGACATCAGTATCGGTTCGTCGGAGCCTCCGAGGCCGATCGCAGGTCATCGGTACAATTCGAAGAAGATCGCTGCGGCTGCACGCCCCAAGCCAAAGGCAACCGCTATCAAGCGAACTGCCATTTTCGAGCATTCAAAGGCCGCGAGCGATACCGAGCCCTGTCGGCTTAAGGCGTTTGGTGGCTTGCGCAAGGCATTGAATTTGGCCGGCTGCGAAATCTGAGGACCCCTCTGAGCGTAGAAGCATTACCGGACATGTCCGCTGATTGCGTGCAGCCTGTTGACACCGTCACGGTTGGACGGATGGTTGTCAGGTGTCAGGGTCGTCAGATCAGATCAGCGGCTCTGCCTCTAGTGCGTTTTTGCTTGGTCCACTCTGTCTTTGAAAGCGGGCGTGCCAGAGCCTTCGCTGCGTGGGGGCGGTGGTCGTGGCCGCCGTGAGGGGTGGGGTTGGGAGGGACTCGGCCCACTGTAGGCAATCAATCGAGCATCAAGGGAGTGGGTCCGAGCGCAGCGACGATCGCCCGCATTCGCACCGCGCGATGCAAGATGGCGAGCACATCGGCGACGAGGAGTGCGCCGCTTTTGGGAACGGGTAATCTCGACGGGCGCGGAAGACCGCCTTCGTCAGCGAGAGCCAGACTTTGGTCACCGGCGATAATTGGAGGGGGCGCGATTGGTTCATCGCTGAACAATGCGATGGTCAGCTCACGTTATAGTCTCGCTAGACGACCCAACCGAGGTTTTGTTCGGGCAAGATTGCACAGATGGCGCGTGCATCTAGCATCTCACTGGCTCGGTTCGCCGGACGCGCCATCCACTGCACAAGATTACTCGCGGGAAGGATTGAGGCGCCTAACAACAAAGCCGGTGCTCGCATGGTCCACACTACGATCGTACTTAGCTTTGATCATCCGTCGATCATCGCTGCCGAATCCGTGACCTTTCGCGAGGCCGTCCGTCTTACAACGCCGCTTGGGCGCGCACGCAGCTCAGTTCCACCGAACTCCACCATTAGTCAGGACATCGGTCTGGTTTAGGTTCAATGTAGGGATGTAGTGAAGATGAAGAGTTGGTCGACTCGCTACATCGACGTTTTGTTTCGATTTTTCATGTCTTTAGTGTCTCAACATGTAGGTATGTAGGGATAAAGCTATACGCACACATGAGAAGGTTATTTATTTCAGCGTCCTGTACCTGAAAGAGTCAGGGAAGGCGGATCTCTACAAAACCATACACGCCCTACATGCGTTCCCCTTAACCCATTCACTTGCTTGCGCTATTCGTCCGATGCAGCATCGAGATCGACGCTACATCGATGTAGGGCACGCTGCATAATTAGACCGGCTGAATGTCATCCTCGCTAGCCGGGTTCGTCGGCGCAGCAACGAAGCGTAAGGAGCACGGTCTTGATCGCGAGTTGCGGATAGCGCGTCAGCCGCGACCGGTTCCTTGACGTGTCCATTCGCAACGCTTCCGCCGCCAAGCTTTGGTCCTTCCACAACCGTCCCGCTTCGCAACCGCCCAGCCGGTGAAAGTCTCGTACATCGTCGTGCCGACGTCATGGGTACCGCTTCGCTTTCGGCGTTAGAGGGCGCGTTTTCGACGCGTGAGCCCAGCCATACCCATTGGCCTCTTGATCGGCCGGATCTACCCGTCGCTAGTAGTTCTAGCTCCCAGGGGACCTCCTCTCGGCGGGGTGCGGGGTAAGGCGTGCCGTGACGGGATTCGAGTTTGCGCGCGCGTCGCAGATCGCTGTTCGGCCTCCTGACCCGGCCTCACTGTGCGCCCGCTCTGAGCGCTGGATGGTCAAGAAAGGACGCTCGAATTTGCTCTTGCAACAGACGATCGAAAAGAGAACAAATTCTTGGCATCGCCGATATCACTGGGCGGATTTTGGGCGTATCCGTTCGCGTTTTGACGCCCTAAGACGTATCGAAACGCACATTGGAACCGAAGGGGATTTTGCAGAAAACCCTATAAAACAAGGGGTTTTGGTGGTGGGCGCACAAGGGATCGAACCTTGGACCTCTCCCGTGTGAAGGGAACGCTCTCCCGCTGAGCTATGCGCCCGGGACCATCATGCAGACGGCCGGACCTGTTAGGCCGGCCGGCGCATCGGAGCCCGCGATTTAGAAGTGCGGGCTTAAGGTGTCAAGTTTCCAGGCGCCGCGGGGGGCGGAAAACCTTGGCCCGGTCGCGCAATTCGCAAGGGAGACCGGATTTCGGGCTGCTTACGCGCCCTGCTGGCGGGCCCGGGAGGCGTGGGCCTGCAGCGCCCGGATGCGCTCGGCCAGCGTTCCGCCGCCTTCGGGCAGGCTCGGCGCGCCATTGGTCGCGGCGTCGTTGGCCGGGCGCGGCGCCGGCTTCGGCGGCTGGCCGGCCTCGGCCGCCAGCAACGCCTCGATCGGGGAGTTCGGGCCTTCAAGCTGCATCGCGAGTTTTGCCACCTCGGCGGCGATGTCGTTGATGCGCTCGCGGAGCAGCGCGTTCTCCATGCGCTCGGTCGCCCAGGAGCTTTCCGCCTGCTGCTGGATCGCGTTGATGTCGCGCTGGAGTTTGGCGCGCTCGTCGCGGGCGGTGCGCAGCTGTTCCTCCAGCGCGGTCTTTTCCGCGCGCAGCGCTTCCATGGCGGCCGACGACTTGCCGCCGCTCAAGGCCGCGATCTCGACGCGCAGCTCCTTGACGGTGCGTTCGGCGCCTTCATTGGCCTGGCGGAGCTGGTTGTTCTCATAGTCGCGCTCGGCGAGCAGCTTGCCCTGCGTGGCGAGCCGTCCCTCGAGGTCGGCGACGCGGCTCGACAGCATCTCGGCTTCCTTCACCTGTCCGATCAGCTGGCGATCGAGCTCGGTGACGCGCTGGCTCAGATTCTCGACCCGGCCGCGGGCATCGCCGAGCTCGCGCGAGGCGGTCTCGGATTCGGTGCGCTCCTGGGCGAGGCGGGCTTGCGTGGCGGCAAATTCCTTCTCGGCATCGCCGACGCGGTTCTTCAATTCCTCGATCTGGGCGCGCACCGCGACCAGCTCGACCTGGCGGCTCTCCGCCATCATCGAGCGGTCGGACAGTTCGGAGTTGATCTTGGCGAGCTCGTTCTGCTTGTCGGTCAGCGCGTTCTCGGCGGCGCGCAGGGCTTCGGTCTTGGCGTTGAATTCCTCTTCGGTGGCGCGGAGCTGCTCCTTCACCGCCTTTTCGCGCGCCTCCAGCGCGAAGATCGTGGCGTTCTTCTCGCCAAGCTCGATCTTCATGCGGTTGATGGCGTCGCTCTTCTTGCCGAGCTCGGCGAGCTGGCTGGTGGTCTTGTTCTTGAGCTGATCGACGCTCATCTCGAGCCGCCGCGCCGACATGGCGAATTCAGCGCGGAGCTGGTCCTTGTCGGCCTGGATCTCGGCCATCGACAGCGGCGTTGCGGCCTCCAGCCGGCGCGTGGTCAGGCGCACGGCGCGGTTATGCACCAGCGGCACGATCGCGAGCCCGCACAGCATCGAAAGCAGGAAACCGATCGCCAGGTACATGATCGGTTCGACCATGGGGCAGAACTCCCAAGCTTAAGGAAAAATTCACCAACGACCATGCCATGGCGACCCGGCAAAAAGCCAGCCCCGGCCTGTCGTTAACCTTGATCCGTAAGCCCGATGGGAGAGGAAAACCCTAGAATGGGTTCCAGGTCGCACGCGGCGTGTATTTGAGGTAGCCGATATTGGCGCCGAGCCTGAGGCCGAGCCCGGAGCGGATCGGCACCAGCACGATGTTGTTGGCGGTGAGCGCCGTCATGCCGAAGCCGCCGATGATGTAGGCCGAGCCGTCGAGGCCGGCGAAGCGCTGGTAGATCGCGTTGGTGGCGGGCAGGTTATAGACCAGCGTCATGGTGCGCGCGCCGTCGCCGCCCCAGTCGAAGCCGAGCGAGGGGCCCTGCCAGTAGACGCGCAGATCCCCGGCATTCTTGGTGTAGAGCGTGCCTTCGCCGTAGCGCAGGCCGGCGACGAACGCGCCGGAACCTTCCTCACCCAGGATATAGCCGTTGGGCAGACCCCATTGGCTGATCGCTTTCTCGATGATCGAGGCGAGCCCGCGCGAGACGTTGCCGAAGAAGCGGTGTCCGGCGCCGACGAGCTCGTCCGGCCCATAGGTGCTGGGCGTCGGGGTCCGCTGCGGCGGCGGCAGATTGGGCGGCGGCGCCTGCTGGGCGGAGGCCGGCACGATCCAGCCGACCATCGCGGCAAGCGCGAGCGCAGCAAGGCGTGATGCGAAAGTCATAAAAGAACCCCTGGTACCGAAACCGGTCGCTTCCTTAACCTGACGCCAACAGGCGAGGCTCTAGGTTGCGCCGGATGTCCCCTCGACTCGGATGTTATCCGCAGCAACTATGACGGCACAACGGCAGGAAGATAGCCCTTTGCGCCCCGGAATTGCCTTGATCGGCCTCCTCGTCTGCCTGCTGTCGGGCGTATGGCTCACCGGCCCGGTCACGCCGGCCGGGGCTGCCACCACCGAGCGGGTCGTCGTCAACCGCTTCACCGGCGTCGCCATCGAAGGGTTCGATCCCGTCGCCTATTTCGTCGGGGGGGCGGCCATGCAGGGCACGGCGGAGTTCGAGGCGAACCTCTGGGGCGCGGTCTGGCGCTTCCGCAACGAGGGCAACCGCGCCTCCTTCCTGGCCCATCCCGAAATCTATGGACCGCAATTCGGCGGCTACGACCCCGCCGACATCGCCCGCGGGGTGACCGTCGCCGGCAATCCCCGTTTCTTCGCGATCGTGACGCAGCGGCTCTATCTGTTCAGCCGGGAAGCCAACCGCGACGCCTTCGCCGCCAATCCCGAGCGGTTCCTCTATGAGGTGGGCAAGCGCTGGCCGGCCCTTCAGGACAAGCTCGGTCAGTAGCAGCCTTCAGAGTCTTGCCGCCTGCGGGTCGCCCCAGGCGATGAACTCCGGGATGATGAAGCCGCTGGCGTGCCGTTCGCCGAAGCGGAGCTCGCCGCCCTTGCCGTCGGTCACCTTGCCGCCGGCCGCGGTTACGACCGCAGAGCCGGCCCCGACGTCCCATTCGCAGGTGGGCCCGAACCGGGGGTAGATGTCGGCGCTGCCTTCCGCGATCCGGCCGAATTTCACGGCCGAGCCGACGGTCCGTCTGACGGCGTTGGGCCTGCTGTCGATGAACGCTTCGCTCCTGGGATCGCCGTGCGAGCGGCTCACCGCCGCGATCCAGGGCTCGCCTTGCGCAGGCAGCTTGCGGGTGTGGATCGGCTCGGCCACGCCGATGGTAGCGCCGTCAAAGCTCACGCGCTCGGCGCCGCGGCCGACGATGCCGCGCCAGAGCAGGCCGAGCGCAGGCGCGCTGACGATGCCCAGCAGCGGCTCGCCCGATGTCACCAAAGCGAGATTGACGGTGAACTCGTCGCGACCGGCGACGAACTCCTTGGTGCCGTCGAGCGGGTCGATCAGGAAGAAGCTGCCATCAAACGAGGGCGAGGCGAGCGGGGTCCGCTCTTCCGAAAGGGTCGGAACGTCGCCCGCAAGCTGGGCCAGGCCGTCCGCGATGATGTGGTCGGCGGCGAGATCCGCCTCAGTTACCGGCGAGCCGTCCTGCTTGCCGTCGATCCGCATCGCCGCCCGGTTGACGCTGAGGATCGCCTCGCCCGCCTTCACCACCAGCGCGGTGAGCGGCTCCATCAACCGGGATGCGGCCTCGGCGTCGATGATCCTCACCTGTGTGCCTCATTCGTCAGCAAGTCTCGCCCCCTCAGTTGATTCGCCCGCAGCCCCTTTATGGCCGCTTCGAACCTATCGCAAGCTAGCTGCCACGGGCTGGCGAATGTTAGAACCCGAAGCATCCGTCAAGCATGCGTGATTCGCGGCGTCCGCCGTGCAATTTCAGGAACCCTCCAGGACCCCTTTATATGTCTGACGCCTCGTCGCCCGCGACTGCTACTGCTCCCGATATGCTCGAACTCGCAGCGCTGCTGTGCTCGCGGGTCTGTCACGATCTCATCAGCCCCGTCGGCGCCATCGTCAACGGGCTCGAAGTGCTCGACGACGATCCCAAGCCGGAAGACCGCGAATTCGCGCTCGACCTGATTCGCAAGAGCGCCAAGACCGCCTCCGCCCGGCTGCAGTTCTGCCGTCTCGCCTTCGGCGCCGCCGGCTCGTCCGGGGCGCAAATCGATCTCGGCGATGCCCAGACCATGGCGCGCGGCCACATCGAGGATGGCAAGTGCTCGATCACCTGGAATCTGCCCCGGCTCCTGCTGCCGAAGAATCGCGTCAAGCTGCTGCTCAACATGCTGGTCGTGTCCCAGCACACGATCCCGCGCGGCGGCATGCTGACGATCGACCCGATCGGCGAGGGCGAAACGATGAGCTTTCGCATCACCGCGACCGGACATAATGCGCGCCTGCCGCAGAACATCTCCGAGCTCTTGAGCGGCGAGCGCGGCCCTGCCGCGGATGCGCATGCGATCCAGCCTTATTATACGCGGCTGCTGGCGCAGGCCTGCGGGCTCACCGTGACGCTCAAGCCGGAAGGCGAAGCCATCATCATTACCGCTTCGTAAACGCGCGCAGCGCTCGGCATCTTAATCAAAACTTTACGAGGCGCTTCGGCTTGTCCGGAGCGCCTTATCTCTTTGTTGGTTCCGTTCTTTTGCACATACTCAACCAATATTAAACGCTTTGCGGTGAAGCTGGCCCCATTCCGAATAGGCGCATCACAATTCGTGCGTGCCCGCCCTGTATGAAGGCCTGTTTTCATGGATGATCTGTTGCGGGAGTTTTTGACGGAG
>NZ_AJQF01000401.1:0-13410 GCF_000261705.1 Bradyrhizobium genomosp. III
CCGCCGTATCACTCAGCTCTGATTCCGGGTACTAGCTAATCTCAGCAAGACACCTGCGCATGCTGACCCGTAGACACCTGCTGGCAGGTTTTTCCTTGCTGGCATGCCCGACGATCTTGCGGGCCGCATCCGCCGTCGTAGTACCCGAGCCATCTCAAAAGCGCATAACCTCACCAATCAGCGTCAGCCATGCCGGGATCGACGGCGCTCAGATCGGCCGCAAAGAACTGCTTGAGGCCCACCCCTAGCCAATTCGCCCGCGGTCGGACTGTCCACGTCTCACCTACCGGCTATACCGCCGCAACTTGGCTGATGCAGCGAGCGGCACCGATGTGGGAAGCCGCGGGCTTCTTGGGTATGAGCGAAATGACGCTTCGCGAAACCTATGGTCATCACCACCCGGCCCGCCCTGCGTACCGCAGCGAACGCTATCGGAACGCATTCGGCACCGAGCAAGAACGTAGGATTGGTTGTTTCGTTGGTTGACGAAAAGACGAAGCGCGAACGGGCGGGCCAAGCCCTCCTTGAAAATACTGGTGGGCCCGGCAGGACTCGAACCTGCAACCAGACCGTTATGAGCGGCAGGATGCGGCAGGATATCGATCGGCTTCGTTGATTTTGCTGCTTTTTCGTTTGAGTTTGATCGCGTTCGTTGCGTTTTGTTGAGGTCGTTTCTGGTGCGAAACTGGTGCGGTTAGTGAATCGGGATCGAACTTGGCTAGCCCCGATCGTTCGGAACACTGCATGTCGGGGTGTGAGCCTGGCCCATGCTGGATTGGACCGGGACATCTGAAAAAGCGAAGCATCATCAGCAGTTAAAAATGTGAGTGACGTCGTGACGGCGGGCGAAGCTTCTGAAGACCGTTGAGGCTGATCTGACCGGAGACGACGACACAGGTCTGACCGATCTAACAGAAGGATCCGATGTCGATCGTACGAGAAATATTCAGGGCAGCGGAGCAAATTACGACATCATCTACTTCAGAGGGCGAGTCGAGCAAGGGGGGGCCGGTCGAGGTCTCTTTCTTGAAGCCTCGCTGCATGCACTTCGCGTCAATTTTACCCGCCTTGGGTCGTGTGGGTGCCAGATGCCCGCAATGGTAGTGCCGACGAGACGCATTGCCATTGCAACTTGGTTCGCCCCCAGTCTAGCCTGTCCGGACTTTCAGTCCGGCATATCTGATAGAGAAGCCGCAAGTTGGCTTCCGAGGTCATTTGATACCTCAGATCAGATTCTTTCACGGATTTTCGAGCGATCCGCTCTTCCACTTCTACTAGCATTGTATTACGATGCTACTTTCCTAGCATTGCAGCAAATGACTGCTAGAGCCTCTGACACAAACTTCGTCGCCTGGTTCGCCGTAGTGACGGTAGATGCTGCCATAATGGCTGAATTTTTCTAGCGAGCGAACATGTCCGCGAGCCGAACAATTCTCATAACGGTCCATGGGATTCGAACGTTTGGGGAATGGCAAGAGCGGCTTAAGAGCCTCGTTCAGGACGCAAATCCGAACATCGACGTCAAATCGTACCGTTACGGCTACTTTAGCGTTATCGCCTTCCTGATTCCGATTTTTCGCTGGCTGGCTGTCCGATCTTTCCGCAACCGGCTTCGTGAGATTATCCGGGAAAATCCAGGAAGTCCGATCACGATAGTTTGTCACTCTTTCGGAACGCACCTTGTGGCTCACGCCCTCCGCGGCATCAAGCCTGACGAATTACCTGTCATCCCAGCACTGATCCTTTCCGGAAGCGTCCTTCGATCCAATTTCAACTGGCGTCGCTTGCGTGCGACTGGAAAGTTGAAGTTGGTGGTCAATGATTGCGGAACGAACGACGGAATTCTAGTGCTGAGCCAAATGCTGGTACTGTTAACTGGTATGGCCGGACGGGTCGGCTTCTACGGATTCACCGACGACTTCATTGTCAACAGGTACTTCGCAGGCGGTCACAGCCATTACTTCCGCCCTGTCGGGAACGATCCGGATTCGTTTATGCGCGAATGGTGGGTACCCATCGCCGCTCTTGCTCAAGCTCCGAAGCCGGCCGGCGCGCTATCGCTAGGCGGGACTCTGCAAGGCGTTTTACATGCATTCATGCGGATTGCGGATCCATTGAAGGGTGGACTGTATTTTGGACTGATCGCCATTTTAGTTTTCTTCGGATACGTTCAACCGCGACGTGAGACGGCGCTTGAAGAGGGACGGCGCCAATATCAGGCCGCCGCCGGACAAGTGGGTAGCGACCGGCTCGTGTCGGATGCCGTGGCGTCCCTCGCTCGTCTGATCAATGCAGGGACATTCACTACCGAAAGGGACGTGGCCCGAATGTCCGATGTCGCGAGGTTCGGCTTGCAACGCCTGCTCACCGCGAACGAGGTTCTTGCTACAGTTCCAGCGGGAAGCATCTTCCGGTGGTCCGGTGGAATCTACCTCAAGGGGGATAGGTTTCTGCGGCTCGACGTTCCGCCGCCGCTCTTTCAGTTTCGACACTCCGACGCTGGAGTATCGGTCCTTATCACCGAGAAAGTAGTCGAGGTCGTTGAGCAGGAGCGGCAGCAACGTCAGATCGAGTTCATCGTGTTTGATCTAAAGCGTGCCACGGTTCTGATGCGCGTTCCTATCAACCACGATGGTCGCGCGAGCCGAGAATTTGTCGTGCGACCCTTGCGTGCCGACCGGAACCGCATTCTCATCGAATTTGCCGTGAGGGAAATCGAAGGAGACGACAGTACGACATACTACGTAGGTATTGACCTTGCGCGCCGAACAGCCCGGACATCGGCGATAAGGGAGGATATTGATCTCCGCTTTCATTCGAACTGCCAGAACTTGGCATGGTTCGACGATGAAGATAACGATGCAAAAAAGACAATCTCAATTGCACCACTGAGCTACCTGTTCGAGGATGCTATCGAGAGACGCACGGTGCCGCGACATGAGGATACGTCGAAATCCTATTCTGATGATCTACACCAGGACTGCGGAACGACTCTAGAGGTTCTCGGAATATCCAGGCTGCAATTCCCTCGATCGGTTCCCGAGCAGAAACTGTTCCAGATAGTGCAAGCCCCGACAATGGAGAATGAGGCAGCCGAAGATGCCTGCACGCCCGACCACAATCTGGGTACCGATACGCGGGTAGTAAAAGACATGACGTCGCTTGACTTGACGTCCATGAGCCTCATCAAAGGGACCAGCACGTCGCTTGAGCAGGCTAAGTCAGACATCCAAGATATGGGATGCCCTCAGATATTCTCCGGAAGCAAAGGGAAACAATATTTAGCGACAGCTATCGCAGTCGGACAATGGATGTACGGTCGTGTGATTTGTGAGATGATAGACGAGCGGCGGGTCGGTAGATGCGGGATCTACCCGTTTGCGTCCGAAGGTGGGGGCAGCATATGGAAGTCCGCTGCAGGAGATCTCGCAGTCCTCGGCGACGCGAGGACTGAGACGAATCCAGGCGGGTTTACAATCGTAGAACTTGCGAGTGGCACGCAGCTCGCGCCCAATGACATTCCACCTGGAACTGTTTTTGCCGCCGCGGTCGATAGCGAACGGCACGCGGTGATGGTGATCTCCGACGTGGAAGGATATCCGGGCGCCGCAGAGGTGTCCGCCTATCGCCTCGAAGCTGATGAGGTGAAATTGACTGGTCGGCGCACGTTTGAAGCGCCCTATGACGGCGTGCTCACTCACGAACGCGGTTCGGCCAACAAGAATGATGCGGCTCGGCCCAGGTTGGTGTTCACGGGCGGCGCGTTCGTCCTCTCCATGATGCCGGACACGCTAATCGCCCTCGACGTTCCAACGCCGACGAGTTGGTTTGATCAGGCCGCCGGGACGATCTCGAGCTGGTTTGTAAAACGTCAGGTGCTCCCGGATGCGTCGATCCCTCTTCGGTGGAGCGTACAACAGCTAGACCTAGGCGATACAGTTGCTGAGCTAACGGCGCGATCTGGAAGCCGAATACTAATTGCGCAGGTCGGTAGCAAGATTCGGCTTTACTCAGCACTAGACGGCGAAGCATTGACACCGCGCATCGATCTGGCTCAATTGAATCTGAGTTGCGTAGGCCGGTTGCTGTCAGCCGTAATCGAAGCGGATGAAAGTCTGACGTTCACCCTCGAAGGCTGCCGCGTACAGCGTGCTCCACCAGCGGCCGCCGAACGTGTTCCACATCTGGTCTCTAACCTCGAGCACTATTTCGAGATCGATGGAGTGAAGTCGAACGAATAGGAGTTTGCGGAGGAGCGGCTGCCTCATGCGTTGCAATTATGGGCAGGCAGAGCGCGCCGATGGACCACGGTGTAGCGCAAAGTCTGAACTCGAAACAGGAATTCGGTTTGTCTGTGCTGGCGGCGCTCAGACGGGTCCTGCTAGTTCGTACGCGGCCAAGAATGGGATGCTTTTGCAGCGCTTCGCTTGCACGTGCCAGATAGCTTGTTCTCAAGAACAAAAGCGTAGATCGCAAGCGTAGATGCGCTTTGCTTCGATTGAGTTCGGGCACGCCATTGCGCCTTTGGTCCATACCTCGTGCTCTCGTCGCTGACGGTCGGACTGCACCTTCAAACAGGAATTATAACGGGCGATTGACTTCAAAAGGGCTCCCCACGTCGGACCGCCATAGTCGCGGTTGTCCGGTTTCAGGCGAAGCGCATTGACTTCTGCCTCGGATTCGGGCCGCACCCGCACGGTTTCTCCCAAGGCACCTGACGGACGCGGCTGTCCGGCCTCGAGATTGATCTGGTCGATGAGCGCACCGAGAGGGTCGTTCTGCGACCAGTTGCGCAGTTTGAAGTTCTCGACACGCTGGAGCGCCTCAACGATTGTTCGGCGTAACCACTGATGCCGGTTGTCTTCAATGTCGATCGGTTTGGCCAAGGCCATGTGGCTCTGAGTGATTGGCTCCTGCTCGAAGCATCCGGCGGTATGGGTATATATGCGCTCGACGACAGTCAACTTGAGTGCCGGGATCTCTGCGACCGTTTCGTACGCGCACGATACGACAAAGGGTTTTCCCTGGCGCGCCTTGATTACCGAGCCCCAGTCCGTCTGCAACCCAGCCAGGAGATGATTGTGTCCTTCCAGCGTTTGCAGGTCCGTAATCTGGTGCCAGCCCGCGCCATACCATTGCGCGACGTATTCACCCCAGCAAACTTTGCGCAAGATGGCTGGAATCCAACAACCCCACGTCTTGACGAAATCAGCGAGCGGTGCACCTTCAGAGGGTGACCCGAGAAGGCCGAGGCCCACGATCCGGTCGAGACGAGCTTGCTCGCCATTCAACTGGAGACGGACAATGGCGCGTCTCAGAACAATACCGCCCATGCTATGGGCTACAAAAAGGACGTTGTTGTATTCGTCCAAAATCCGAAGGAACTCCGGATTGCGTACGAGCGATTCACCGATCTCGGTCGCAGAAATCGTTGCGGGCGCCGCATCCATATAGCTAACCGTATACAAGTCGATATCGCCGAGCGTCCTGCCGCCGGGCAGTGCTGCCGCGTGGTCCCGCTCGAAAATTGTGAACCAGCTCAGTGCTGGCTTTCCGTTCACCGTTCGCTTCCCAGGCTCGTAGCGCGGGCATTCGAAGGATCGTTCGGCAGCATCGGCATTCGTGGTGCTGCTTTCGAAGGTCGAGCAAGGACCGCCTCCAAGCCCATGGACGAAGACCAAGGCGACATCCGCGCCTTGAGGATGTTTACGAATGGTTTCGACCCCGATCGCGGCCGCGGAGCCTATCGAGGTGAGGAGAAGCATGAAGACCAGGAACCCTATTCGCGGCATCGGGTGCGTCCTACGGCTCTGGGAGACTTGACCATTAACGTGACGGGTTTCTCGCCGCGGACCACTAACTCGAGACAGCCGCGTGCGCTCATGTCGACGAACTCAAAGGAACCAGCCTTGTCCGAAATGACCTCTGGTTTTTCGGCCTGAAAGCGGGCAAGAATCATCTTGGGGTTGTTGGCAAGGTAGTCCACCAGCGCCGCTGCCACGGCGTCGCCTGCCTGGCCCGACACGGCTGGTCCCAACAAGATCAGAAGGCTGATGAGGAGCGGTTCTGGCTCGAGCTTGTTCGGATCGATGGCGAGATAGGCGGCGGCTGTCTCCAAGGGCGTTGGCTCAGGCGGCAATTTGATGTCGCTGCTCTTCACTTTCTCTTCAAGAAAATCGACGCGGAGATATGCTGTGTCCCTTGTTCTGACCGACAGGCTGCCGCTGCGCACGCGATCCAGAAATTGACGCTGCGTTGCCCCGGCTCGATTCGGATCAGTGAGCTTTTCGTCGTTGCCGCGCGCAGCATCGAACCAGCGAAGCTGGCATGCGCCGCCGCCCGGTTCGATGATCCGGCACGTCCCTCGCGGCGCGAACGATGCGATCGACCGTACCTCACGGCACGCACACTGGCACTGCGGTTCTGGGCTCGTTCGGCATTGCTCGTCCTGCGCGCGGAGCGAAACGATTGATGAGCAATACACAACTGGAAGAAGCGCGAGAATTCGTAGCCGTCCCATTGTCTATCCCCGGATCTCCGACGAAAGCCGGCCAGTCCTACCCGACCAACGGCCATCGCGGTAGTTGTGGACCTTATCATGCACGCCCTCTGCTGAACACATGCTTATCGTATTCCGGAGCCTGCGGGCGCTACGAGTGAACCGAGGGCAGCCGGTCTACGGAACGCTATGCAACCAGAGGCGCCGTGTCACGCACTCGCGCTAGCGTGTAGCTGACATTGGTAATAGCGACGCTATCCCATTCCTGGCCGGTTTCGTTGGTTTGATCGCATCGGCATCGCGTATGACATGCAATTCGTTTCTTTGCATCAGCGAGATACATCGCGGAATGACCATATGCATTCGCCGATGGATCCCAATAAAAGATCAAATCTCCGGCGGCGAGTTGAGAAAGCTTGTTCGCAGTTTGCGTGTGATTTGCCTTTTCGAGTATTGTTTCGATCAATCCGTCCTCGGTCAGTGTGCTGAACAATCGACGGGCGCTGATGACCCCATAGATCGCAGACGGGAAATCCCGGCGTATTGGCAGTCCGCCGCCGGCCTCGTTTGCCTCATGTCCAAGGCAGCATGAGAGAAAGTGGGCGCAATCATCGACATTGTCGATCTCCATCCCATCTGGTCGGCGCGCTGTTTCGTTAGTGTCAGTGCGGACGAAGATGGTCCCGTTCGGAACCTTAACGTAAGGAGTTGCTTCGCGAACGCCGATGTATCCATCAGAGCATGACTTCGTCCAATACTTGCGGGCGTACGCGAGCGCCTTGGTACGATCGTATGTCATTTTACCTCGTTATGTGCTCAGTTAAAAAACAGATCGAAGCAATGTCATTTACGACGACGTAGAAGACGTACGCAGGCATGCGATGGTATTCGAATCGGCACGCCGGCCATCCTTCCGATCAGCTCTCGGATTTCTCGAAGTCAGCCTTGGCCGAAGGCAGCTGGCCGCCGCCTGTTCGATCCACCTTGACGAGAAATCCGAACGCGTGACCCGAATCCGCTCCTGCCGGTCCGTTGCCGGCAAACGGCCAGAGAAACATTCCGCGCCGGCGAACGTGACCTGCGACCAAGTCGCTGAGCAGATCGGGATACTCGATCGCTTGGGGCAGTGGCGCCGTCGCAAACAGCGTTGTGCCGACGGCAGCGTCCACACGTTGCAGGGTTGCGAGCCCATACGTGGCGGCCGGCGGTGGTAGCACCGGTTGGGCAATGACGCCGACATTAAGTGTCAGTTGTTCTTTGTCGGCTGCTTCGTTGTTCACCGTGACCTGCAACCGGTCACCCGCCTTCAATTTTGCGGGCACGTCGGCCGACGGGCTTTTCGGATCAACGGGCTCTCGCAGCGCGGAGAGCGGAATCGCATAGATTTCGCAACCTTCCACGACATAACGCGAACCAGGGAATTTGGGGTTCGAGGGTTTGGCCTCGGTCGCCGCGATTTGCAGTGATCGCGACGGTCCGCCGTCGCCCGGCACGACCTGAACGATCAACGCCCAGGAGCCCGCAGGCTTTTCGACCTTCGTGTTGAGGCCTTTTTGCCGCTTCCAGAACGCCAAATGGATCGTCGCGGCAGGATCATATTCGGCCCGATCGACCGCAAGGACGTGCGGTACGTCTCCGATACCGACCTGATTGCTGGACGTTGGGCCGCCGAGTTCGCGATCATAGGCCGGATCGCCGAACGCCAGCGTGAACGTCTTGACTGGCAGCCATCGCTGCCGGCTCGGGATGTGCGGCAGGTCGAAAACCAGAACATGCGGCGGACCGGGCAGAAGCTGATTGACGGTTCCGGTTTCAAGCTGTGCAGAGCCGGATCCATTTATCGACGGATCGCCTTCATTCGCCTGATTGGGCCGCGTGCCGCGGATCGTTATCCGTACCGGTGTGTCTGCCGAGGAATCGCGAAGCGCCTGCGCGACGGCTGCCTGCGCCGCGTCACGCGCCGGTCCCTCGACGATGAAATCGATCATCAAGCGTGTTGGTCTGGGTCCGCTTGAAGGAAGCGGTGCCCAAATCATTTGGGTGAATACGACAATGATGTCCCCAACCCTGAGCTCAACCCGTGGACGCCGCTTCTCGGTCTGTGAAGGCAGGAGGCCGATCCGTGCCAGTGCGACGTGAGCGGCGGGATCGGGCCCGGTCAGATCAGTTGGCACGGTTGCGATCAGGCGGAGTCTTCCGTCCCAATCGGCCGAAAGACGCCCGTGATCTGGATTCTCCACGCGGATCGTCACGGCATGTGGGCTCCGCGTATCGCCTGTCAGGTGGCGATCGAAGCGTACGACTTGCGCCGGCCCCGCGACAACCTTGAAGGCTTTCAGATTCTTCGCGCCATCGATCTCGTCCATCGAGAGGTAAGTCTTGCGCCGGATCGCCAGGTCGGAGATTTCGGGGAGCGCCGATGATCGCGGGGCTCGAACCTGGCGTAGGGTTAGGGGTCCACGCCAGGCCGGGCGACCGAACCGGCTGAAATCCTTGTCGAACGGCACCATGAACGATGTCAGCAGTACGCCCTCAAACTGCGAGAGCATGACACCAGGCCGTTGTCCGGTGACAGTGGCTTCGATCGCGCCCGGAAGCATCGGCGCGAGACCGGCACGGTCCGCCGATTTGGCGGCTTCAGGCAGCGGATTTCGAGCCTGACCGAACGCCGCGGCGATCGCGTCAATGGTCGGCGCGCGGGCTCGCGGAGGAGCCAGCACGGAATGCCGGTCGGGTGGGGCGCGCAGACTCTTTGCGGCACGGCGACGGAATGCAACCCGTTGTCCGGCCGTGATGAAGGCGCTCTCGCGCATTTCTGCGGCATCGGCCGGGAGATAGCCGCCTTCAACAGTCTGGTCAGGAGCGCCGGTCGGGTCGTGCTGGATCTCGTCATCCGCAATCGCGCTGCGGTTCCATGCGATTGCTGGCCATGCCAAGCCCCGCACGCGCCCCGCCCAGGCGTGCTGCTCGTTGCGGCGAACTTCTTCCTCGCCAAGACTGACCTGCGCTTTCGCGGTGTCATCGGCACGGGTAACCAGCGGCCAACCCAGTGCCGGCGAGGCATAGATCGTATCGGACAGTCTTCGCAAAACGTGCGGCCGCTGCTCCTTCATGAGCGGCATCGCGGGCTGCGTAACCAGCCACGAAACGTGCGGTGGCGGAATCCGCGACGGCGAATCCGGATCGCGAGACGATTTAGGATCGTGAATCGTCAAGTAGCTGCTGTCGACGCTGGCGAGTATCAGAACCCGCGGATTCGCGCTCAACCCGAATGCGCGCATCGACGCATCGGCGCGTTGCTTGCCGTCAAGGACCACCTGGTTGCTGGCGGAATCGACCAGCGTGGCGGCAAGCGCGGCGGGAAGAAAGTCATTTTGCACCGATGCTGCGTCGGTCACGATAAGTGTCACCGCCGGCGCGGCAGGATCGAGGGGCGGCGAATTCGGGGGCCATGCCGTCACCGTAAACCTGACCTCGCCAGAAGCACGGACACCGTCAAGGGGTACCTCCCGTGCCGTCAAGCAACTGATCCGCCGGACAAATGGTGGCACGGGATTGCTGCTCAGCGCCTTGCCGTAGGCTTCCGCCACCGCACTCAACGCCAGCAGCGTGCGCGGGAAAAGCGGCCGGGACAGCGGGGGAACGGCCGCGGTCTTTGGCACTAGCATGGCCTGATCGACGGCGACCATCGCGCGGGCCTTGCCGCCGCCCACGATGGAAGACATCAGTGTTTCAAGCAGACTTTGCGTTCCGTCCTGAACCGCACACGAACTGGGCGGCGGTCCCTCCAGCGACCGTGGCGTGCCGGCTGTCGCGTCATACAGAGCAATATTGTAAACGCGATCGCCGTTGTCGGTGTGGGTTTGCGGACAGGCTTTCAGCGCACCAAGGGCGGCCTCGCCGTTCGCGTCTCCCCCCGGAGAACTGGACAGGGGCGACCATGGCAGGATCCATTGGGGGACAAGCACGACGCCTCGGTTCGGCGTTTCCAGCGACGTCACGACTTCGGTCAGTGCAGCGCCGGTGAGAACGAGCGAGTCCGGTGCGACGGTCCCTTTCAGCGCCTGCATGACATATTCAACGGGGAAGCCTGCATCAGCAAGCGCGCGGCGAACCACGCCGGCTATGCGGACATCGGCGTCCAGCGCGGAGTCCTTGTAGCGCGCGAGGAATGCGTATCGATCTCGCGCCGGATCCGGCTGCAGATTTGCCGCCGCAATGAGCCCGTGCATGTCGAACATAATGACTTCATCGATTGACGTCCATATCAGCGGAGTGTTCGCCAGCGTGGCTGGCGCACCCGGCCACGCTCCCTTCACGGGTGTCAATGTGTGATCGACGACAGCTCGGAACGACCACGACCTGCCAAGGAGCACGGCGTTCCCGTTGGCAACAAGGATGTCCGTCGGCAATTCATGTGCGCAAAGCCGCGGTTGTACCTTGTGCGCGAGCATCAGCTTTGCAAGCGGGTCGCCGCTGCCACGCATGGTCAGCGTTGCCGGCCAGTCCCCCGGCACGGAGGAATCGGGATCGAACGAGACGCGGCTCGGCGTCGCGTAGCCGACGGGCCACGAAACCGAACTGATGTCGAGGCCCGGCGCCGCAAATGCGGCGTCGAACAACAACCGCGAGGTCCAGCGCACCGGGTTGCCGTCAACTGCCGCGGCGCCGCTGTGACGATGCCGGATGGCGGTGATCCGTTGCGGCGATGTCGACGTATCGGCGTCAAACGCGAATTCGACCAAGGCCGAGCCGAGCGCAGGGGTTGGCCATGTCGGCCATTTCTGGCCTTCGACGGCATGTCCTTTCGGGAATACGACGGCCACCACCCCCTGCAACGTCCCGGCCGGCAGATGGAAGCCGCGGAAAAGCATCGGAGGTTGCTGCCCGTCGACCGGGCCGGCGATCTTGTCCTTGACTTCGATCGTGACCACCCCGGTTTCGTGATCGATCGATTCCGCCCCATCGGCGGGGCGAGATCCGAGGCCAAGCCATTGCAGCGTACCGTTGGTAAAGTTGCGCTTGAAAACTGGCGGGCTATTCGCGTTGCGTAGCGGAACGGTGAGGTCGCCGTCGGCGAGATAAAGCATCGGACCGCCGCGCTCCGGCCAGATCAGTTCCATCTTCTTGAGGTTCAGGATGCCTTCTACCGGCGAAGCGCTGAATGACGCGGTCAATCCGGGCGGATTGAAGCCCGCATCAGTGGTGTCGAGATTGCAGTCCTGTCCGAACAGACGCACACGAAGGTTGGCGGACGCGATGTCGGGTTTACTGTTCTGGACGTCCCGGGTGAAATGGAAATCGAGGCTCAAGCGTGTTTTCGAGGTCTTCGAGGCAGCCTGATTGGGCCCGTGATGTACCTCAACATCCGACACCAGAGAAACCGACTTCGGTTTGTCGCCGGGTTTTGGATCAACCTTGGACGGCGGAACGAACGGGTCGGAGACCATGGTCGGATCCGAAGGATCCTTGATTTCGATCCGAATCATCTTGGTCAGGGCGAGACTACCGTCCGGCATCGATCCGGGCCCAAACGTCAGCCGCACAAGATTGCCGGTCGCATAGATCGCTTCGGCGGCGAACGGCGCGGTGTCATTGTCGTCGGAAGGAGGCGACTTGTATTGCACGGAAGCCAGCAATTCGAACTGCAGCACACCGCCAGCGGAAGCGATGTCAACACTGAGCAGACGTAACGGTCGGGCGGACAAAGGACCAGCCAAGTCGAACTCAAACCGACCGCGCTTTGGTTTTTTCTGGTTCCACGATTTCCCCCCCGGCGGTCTCTCTTCTTGCGGACCGAAGAAACCCCATTCGTACACCGTGCGTGTGACCCGGTTGCGATTGATGGCGGCGGGATCGGGCCCGAGTCCGGTTTCAAGACCACCGGAGGTATCGAAGGTCAGCTGGCCGGCGTCCGTCTTGAGCGGCAGGTCACGGAACCAGAAACTGCAACCGACGTCACCGACCATGACTTTGACCGGCTTGCGCAACGTTGCCAGCACCAGGGCCAGGTCGTCGGGCGCCGCACGCAGCGCCGCGGTCCGGCTAGTTTGAAGAGGCGAAGTCAGATCCGGAACCAACGCGAGCGACAAGCCACGCGCGTCTTGCAGATGGTTGGGCTGGGTCACGGGCGTCGCTGAACCGGGTGACGTGAAGGCGACGGGGAAAGAAGATGCTGCGAAGCCCTTCACCTCGATCTGGCCGGGACCGGGCGCCGTCGAGGGCTTCAGTTCATTGCCGGTCGTGGGAATTGTGAAGTTAGTGTCGGGCAGGCCAGCCAGCGCCGCGGGTCCATACTGCCAAGTGTTACCAAGGATATAAGCGCCGAGATGGACGTCAACGTTTGGTGCCGGAGGCAGAGCACTGAAACCGAATGTCGGCGGCTTCCAGACATACGGCTCTGCGATACCGCGAACGATGCCATCGGTTACGCCGCTTAACCGATGCCAAAGTTCAACAACGGGCTTGTGGTCTTGATCTTGCAATTCACGAAGCACGACGCGATCGCCTTCGGTCCGTGCGCGCGCCAATCGTCGTGCGTTTTCGAACCACACGCCGGATAGCCGCGCCAGATCGAGTGCCGTTGGCGGTGTGTCGATCCTTTTCGGGCTCTCGGGCGCCGCATCGGACGATCCGGCTTGCGATTTCGCGTCACCGGAAATCGGCACCTTCGGCTCCGGCGCCTTGGAATCTGCGAACAGCTCGTCGAGCACCGGCAAGTCGTAGCGGAGTGACACCCGCATCTGGCTGCTCGACACAGGCGTGGCTGCATCCGCCGAAGGCGTGAACTCGATGCCCGGCAATGTCAGCGAAGCCAGCGCCACGCCCGCGCTTTCTTCGGGAGATGACGGATACGGCCCGGGCGCCACGGCCCGCTGCGGTGGCCAAGGCCAGCGCCAGCGGCCGGCGCC
>NZ_AJQF01000402.1:0-1730 GCF_000261705.1 Bradyrhizobium genomosp. III
TGGCGAAAGTCAATGTCAACGGTGTGGTCGGGCTGCCGATCACTTCGGCAGGGACCAGCTCGCGTGTTGCCGAGGGCCGCTTGGCGCTTTCGGCAGTTCTGGTCATCGATACCGATGAGACCAGCGCAAGGGTCTGATGCGGCTGCCAGACCAGCAGGGGATCCACAGCAGACGGGAACAGCGGCAGCCTAAAGCTGATCGACCCAACGCCTTTTTCACGGAAGCCGGCCACCTGGACTTGCCAGTTTGTCGGACCGCTGACACCGAATGCAATTGGAGCGCTGGTCAGGGAAGCCGGACCGGCGTCCAGCGGCGGCAAGATTTCGGTCGGCGAAGGACTGGCCTCGCCCGCCCACAATACGCCTTCAAGCGTTCCGGCCGCAGCATTTACCGCAACGGCGATGCTGCGCGGCAGAGCGGTGTCGAGCGGCTTCTTCCAGATCACGGTGGCGTTGACGCTTTGCGCGCCGACGATTTCCAGACCCGGCAGCGTCGGATCGTCGGCACGTGCGGTGGAGCCGCCGGCATCGACCGCAACCCGAAGGAAGCCGCGGAACGCTGAGCCTGCGGCGAGCAGCTTGACCGGCGGTGGATCATCGGGCTTCGGCGCGGGGGGAAGCGGCATCTGAACCCAGCCGCGTTCGAGCGCAATGAAAGCATAGGGCGGCCGCGTCCCGCTGGCGATGGCGCCGGATACCGCCCAGACCTCGCCGAGACGCGCCGCGAGCGGAGAGGCGTCGACAATTCCCGAAAACGGCTTGACCTCTATCTTGTCCGGATTGAACGGCGGCTTGGCGGCCTCGCTCCATGTCAGCAGGATAGTGGGCGATGCCGTGGCAGCTTCTTCCAGCGCGGCCGGACGTTCGGCTTGCGATGTGATGGTCAGGACAACAGGATCGGTCCCCCTGCGTGCGGATAGGGTGGCCCTGTGACCGGTAAGCTCGGCGACGCCGGGTTCGCCGCCGCCATAGTCCTCGCGCGTCAGCAGCCGAGCGGCCACCGCGTCTTCAAGCATGCGGATTGACGGAATCAGATCCGCGCCGGGCACAGCAGCCGGATTGTCGCACACCCAGACCGGCGCAGCCGGTTCACCTTTGACCTGAAGCGGCCAGGCCAGCGGTGGAAGGGCGGAAGTATCGACCTGCAGCGAGATGCAGCCGCCTCGATCGGTGAGGTCGCGCGACATCCAGTTCAGGCCGGCTTTCAATTTGATCAACGATGCCGAATCCGAAACTGGATCGATCAGGTCCAGTTGCAGGCCGGTCAGTCCGTTGCCGATTTCCACCGGAACCAGACGAAGGCGCAACGGCAATCGGTCACCATTGCTGGTTCCGAACGGATTGGGGGCGAGGACGTCGAATTCGACTCCGTCTGGCGTAAGATCGAAGGTGATGGCATCCGAGACCTTGGTATGGCCGGGGATGGGCTTTGCGGTTTTCCGCCGCCGGATGAACAGCCCGCCGAAGATTCGAATGTAGTCGCCAGGCGTCGCCCATTCGATTGACAGCTGTTTGGTCAGCGCGTAGCCGACGCTAGGTTTCGGTTCGGCATCCAGCGCGCAGGCGACGGGAATCCGGCCGCGTGTAGCGCGAAGCTGAGGCGCGGCAAGTTCGAATACGTTGTCGATCTTGACGAATCCGTCCGGCCGCGGCGGCCATGCGGTTTTCGGCGCCACCCTCAAATCCGAATAGCGGGAAGGGCGGGGCGGCGGTCCAGCCACGCCGGCCGCC
>NZ_AJQF01000403.1:0-62685 GCF_000261705.1 Bradyrhizobium genomosp. III
TCGTTGCGGAAGTCGACGGTTGTTGCCGCCATCGCCAGCAACATCGGTTCCTGGAACAGGACGTCGGCCTGATCCTGGATGGGTACCTGATCGGCGCGCGCGGCCTGCAAGATCACTCGGATCGAACTATTTCGCGGCGGTTGGTCGGCCGCTTTGGGTTGCGAGCCGAGATCGAGCCAGGCCTGCCACAGCGCTCCGTTGCTGCCATAGTCAGGCCCGTCGATGCCTACCCGGCGAAATGCGGTCATGCGACCAGCCATCGCTACGCCCCTGCTCTTGCGATTGGATCAAACAACGGTACGGCTGTGCCGCGGTAGACTTTCACGCGCGGCGATCGCCCACTGCCGAAAATCTGGTCGGCAAGGCAGCGGTCCACAAATTTCACTAGGCCGGCCTTGTCCTCTTGCGGATCAGACGCGAGTTGATTGATCGCATCCATGATCGACTTGCGCTCTCCGTCGTCAGGTGGCTGCCGCAGCAATAGCGAGCAGACGCGGAGCCTTGCCATGGCGTTGCCATCGAGATCCCCCAGTGCTGCGACAATGCTCGGGTCGGACAGTGCTTGACAGGGCAGATGCATCTCCAGCACGGCGGCAACCCCGTCCTCAAAGGCGCCGAGATCGAGAATGGCGGTTGCCGTGAAATCCCTGGCTTCAACCGCCAGGATCAGTGCGTTGATCTTGGCGTACGTACCTGCCGCGCGGGTATCGACAGTGATCGGGATCGCGACAATCACATCGACAGAACTTGGCAGCGTCTTGGTGGTGGCGAGGCGATAGGCCGCCTTTGCGATGGAGCCGGACGCCGGCAGGACGGCTGGATCGGCCGGCAACACGGTGTTGAGCGGCGAATAGTTCGCAAAGCGGCTCTTGGCCTCCTTGCGCGCGGCAACGACGCGACGCATTTCGGCGCAAATGGGTCCGCTGATCATGGTCTTGAAATCTGCCGCGTTGTAACCGGTCCTTGGGATGAGAGCACGGACACTTTGGCGCTGCGTGATGCCGCCGGCGCTACTGGCGAGCGTCGGCCATGTCCATCCGCCAGTCTGGGTGGTGCTGACGTCGGCCGGCAGGGTCGATGGCCACGGAAGACCCGCGGCGAACGCGGCGGTGGTGAATTGTCTCGGCTGGTCTGCCGGCGGAGGCCAATTGGTGCGGGCCCAAAGATCAAGGAATTCCCAAATGTCCTTGGCTCCCACAATGGCCCGGTAGTCTTGATAGACATCGCGCCACGCCGCGACGGCTGCGGTAAAGGCCGGCCAGCCAGTGTTGACGGCGGGGACATGCACTTCGAAGGTGAGTGTCGTGGTCGGCGCAACGACCGGCCAGATTCCGGCCGCGCCAAAATCTTCCGGCGCAAGCACGAATTTGCGCAACGGGTCGCCGCCACCGCTTGTAGGATCCGTCGTGGCGATCGATGGCGCGAATTTTTCCGATGGCAGCGTCGCGTCGCCCTTTACCAGCACCGACGGATAGAGTTTCCAACATATCCCGTTGACGGCGGGCGGCTCGACGGGGGGAGACGTCGGCGACGACGGGTCGAACAAGGGGCCGACCAGGTTCATCCGGTAGCCGGATGCTGCGGCCGGCTGCCCGGGCACTGGTATGACTGGCCGCTGCTGTCCGATGATGTCGAGTTCAGCCGATGCGGCCGACAGCCCGGCGTCATCAGTCGCGACAACGCCGATCTCATAGCGCGCCACTGGATCGGGCAACATGAAGACGTCGGGAATATTGTTGGCTTGCAACCAGACTTTCCGCGAGTCCTGCGGCATCGAATCGAACAACCGCGCAAGGGGAAGACGGAAGGTTACCCAGACGCGATCGGGATTGTTCAGCCTTTTGACACACCAGTCAGGCGGCGGAGTGGGAGCATTGATGTCACCAGGCTTGGGCGGGACGCTCGGCCTCCACGGCAACGCGAGTTCGTAGTGCCCTTCCTCGATCGTCGCGACGACCGGCTCCGACACCACCACGCCGGCCGAGGCAAATGCTGCGACATGGGTGCGGAAGAAGAACGGAAGCGCTTCGGTGCGTAGCGCTAGAGCACCACGCCAGCCATCAGTGTAGCGGCCGGGGACAAAGTCGGTCTTGCCCTGCGGCGGAGGCAATTGCGCAAGTCCGCCGAACTCGTCGCTGCTGTCGATCAGCTTGAACGGGGCAGGGCGATGGTCCCAGCCGCCAAACGCCTCCGTGGTGTCGATATTCGCTTGCAGGTCGTTGGCCCAGCTCTGCATCGGGAATTCACGCCAGAAGCCGAACGAGACGGTCTCGAACGACAACGCGCCCTCGACGGTGACGTTGGCCTCGGAAAGAACTTCTTCCGGATGTCGTGAGTAAAGAAACTCGAGCACCTTGCGCGGCGCGGGATCGGTGGCGGCGGTCGGTGGCAGAATCTCGATGCGCCGGGCATCGACGAGGACCGGAGGCGCCAAAGGTTCGCTTCGCGGGATCACAACGTCGAAGAATCGCTGGCTCCAATTGTTCTCGAACTTTTGTTGTGCGTCGGTGCTGTCAGCCAGCACGTCGACCCAAGCGCCGCCGAGTCGCGGCGGCTTTGGCGGAACGTCGGGGTCAGTCGCGTGGGTCAGCGCATCGGTGAAAGCCTCGTACCTTCCGTATGGGCGTACCGCGTACCGCTTCAAGCGCCGCTTGCGGTCGTCATGCGTGAACAATACCTCCATCGTGCCGTCACCGGCCACGCCGACGCGCCAAGGATCCGGGCGTGTGACTTCGGCGATCGCGAACAACGGCATCTTCGTCCGCTCCGGCCGCGACGCAGGCCCGTGTTCGATGAAGCGCCGCGTCCATTCGGGAATACGCGCCACCACGGTCGGCTCGTCGGTTGCGTTTGGCCACCCATCCGGCAGGCGGCGCAGCGCGTAGCTGCGGAAGCGCTTGATTGCGTCCAGCAAGGACTTGTGCCCCCCCGGCCCGGCCAGTGCGCTGTACCGCCGTGCCGTCATCTCCGGGAAGCGACCGAAAGGCTGCACCTTGCAATCGTCGGGTGATGCGACCTGCTCGATGTCGGCGCCGGTGACCCATGCCGCGCCGGTAGGCTGGCCGAACACGGCCGCTGCATCGGCCAGGTTGACGGTGACGCGCGCAAGGGCTGCAATGTCGCCCTTCTTGAGTTTGCTAGCGTCGATTTCGAGCGTTTGCTGCTCGCCGGCGCCGTCGAGCATGGCCTCGCGCAAGGTCTTGACCGCATCGCCGGTATCGGCCTTGGCGATCAACGTCACGATCGGGGGTTTCGCCAGTCCGGACGAAAGATCGATAACCTCTGCAATGGCCACCAGCCCCTGGGCAGGATTGAGGCCGTTCAGATCGATTTGGATTTTCGCCTTGTCGGTACGGTCCGGGAAGGCTGACTTGATGGCGAAGTACGCCACGACCTTATCGATCGGCTGGCGGCTTCCGCCCCTTTCATCGCCGCTGTCGACCCAAGCGCCGGCAAATCTATCGACGGTCGGTCGCAGCGAAATCTGGACCAGCGACAACGCCTTATCGTCAAGAAGCGCAGCTACTTCGTTGGCCGCAACGCCACTCATGCCGCCGTCGAACGAGGCCAGCGACATGGTCCCGCCGGCGTGGGTGACGATATCGACGAACGGCGAGCCGAAATCGGTCAGCGGATATCTCCGCAGAATCTCATCAAAGGCGGTCCGCAGGATCTCCAGCGCATCGGCGGGAGGGACATAGTCACGGGCCTCGGTGTCGTAGAGCTTGAGGCCCGCGGCGAGCCCGAGGCTGCGCATGATACTCCAGCCGTAGGGATCGCGCTGCACCGGCGTTTCATCGAACCAGCCTGCGACCTCCTTTGCGCCGATCTTGGGCGATTGCTCCAGAACCGGTTCGTAACGGCGATACCGCGGTCCCGGCCTGGTCTGCGCCGCGATCTTGAACGGCTGTGGACCTGGACCGGGCGTACCTGGTGTTGCGCCGAGATTGATGACGAGTTTCGCCGCCGCCTGCTGCGCGCCAAGTGCTGCGACTTGTACGCCGTCGAGTCGCAGGGCCAGCCGACTGATCGCGGTCATGATCTGGTTGACGATGTCGGTCCGACTGGCTGCCGTTTTCCCTTTCGGAACTTCGAGCCGTAATTCGGTGATTTGACCCGCCGGCGGGAACTGGAAGTCCTGGCCGAGTTGGAAGCCGAGCGCCGGCACCAGGCCGCTCCAGTCTGCGATGGAGAATTGGACCGAGGGTCCGATGTTGGTTGCCGGGTCGGATAGCCACGTCTCGATCGCCTCTATAGCCGGCTTGGCCAGATCCAACTGAGGGTATCGCAGCCTGAGGCGCGGCGCGGTCTGATATCGCGCCCAGTCGATGACGTCGGCGAGCACGGGATGCACGGGCGGGTCGAGATCGATCTGCCAGTCGGTGCTACCAAGCACGATGTCCGGCGCGCCGGTCGCGCCGGGTTTGAGGGCCCGGACGGTGATGCGCGCGTTGCGGAACGGTGCGGGGTTCGCTTCAAATGCCGCGCGAATATCCGGAGCGTTCGCATTCCAGACCAGGTTTTGAAAGAGTTCGCGCAAGACCGCGGCGGTCCATTGTGCCTTCAGTCCTTCCGGATGCAGGATTTCTTCGGCTCCGTCGGCCAGAAGCCGCCGCACCTCGCCGCTGAGTTGATCGCTAATCTTGAGTGCAACGGCAATGCGTTCAGGCCGACCGTTGGAGAGCAGTTCGGTCAACAGCGGCTCGTCAACATTGATCGCCAGCGAGCGGCGCAAGATCCGCTCCGGCCAGACAAGGAAGGATTCCGCAGGTGAATACCACGCGCCCTGCCTTATGGAGCTCGACGCCAACAGCCGGCTGGTTTCACTTGGATAGTGCGCCTCGAGCTTGGCGAAATCAATGATTTCGGCTGGATCGAGCCGCGCCAGCGACGGCGGTAAGGCTTGAACGCGCGCCAGGTGGCCTGCGGGAGGATCACGTGTGAAAATCAGTGCCAGAATTTTGCCATTGGCGAAGGGAGGCTTGCCGCGTACGGGCTCGACGATGAGTTTGCGATAGCCGCGCGCGCGCACGCATAATTTGAGATCGAAGGTCAGGGCGTTCGCCAGATTGTCGATCTGGACTAGGCGGATCTGGCCTTTGGCAGCGTCGCCGGAATCGTCAAGCCGGTCCAGCGCCGCCAAATCGCCGCCGACGTAGATCGCATCCATCGTGCCATCTACGGTGTGGATGCGCAGTGCGGTGCCAGGATTGGCATCCACGGTGGAATTACTGAATGGGTAACGCAGGCTCAGCGCCGCCGGGGCACTGGTGGCGCCTTCGGCTTCGCCGGCGACATCGAGCTCGAAAATGTCGTATCCACCGAAGTACAACGCAGACCGCTTGGCACTATGGTCCGCGGCCAGCGTGTCTGATGCGGCGGGCCGGGCGTTCCATCGAACCTTCGTAGCGACGCGGCGCGCAGCATCGCGCATGCGCCGAACCGGCGGCGTACCTGTTGAGCCGTCGTTCCAGCCGAGCAATTGGGCAAGGGTGGCATCCTTGTCGGGGTGCAGGATGGTGACCCGGCCGGCGTCCCCATCGAGATCTTCCGACAGCAACGGCGCCGACTCGATTTTGACCGGGTGTTCGAATACTTCGACCGGCGCGGCGACCGCCGGTAAATTGTCCTTGGTAGCGACGCCGGTCAGATCAATCAGGATCGTTGCGTCCATCGGGCACCACGGCGGCTCAACGCCTTTAAGGCCGAGGTCAAGCTTGGGCTGGATCGCGAAGCGAACGCCGATCGGTCCGCTGTCGAGCCGATTCCGCGCTGTCCGTTTTGCTCCGATGGCCTCCCTGAAGCCATCCAGGTTATCAATCATGTACCCCGGCTTCGGCGGCAATGCCGCGGCCACGACCCCGGTCGGGTCGTCGAAGCTCGGCTCCTTTACCTTGCCTGCGTCGGGTCCGGGCAGCACTCCATCGGTCAAGGTGATGACGAAATCCCGGTCTGTCGGGCGCTTGATCGCGAAGTCGGCCGCGGACGGCCGTGCACGGGCGTCGCTCACCGCATCCGAACCATAGAGCCCGATCGGAACCGCAAGTTCATTCCGGACCCGCACGACGTAGGAGCGCGGCGACTTCAGGTCATTGCGCTTCTTCGGGTCGGCGGCCGGGTGGTCGGCAGCGTCGTCGATACCGAGCGTAAAGGTCGGTATGAAGGAGGCCGTCGAGGTAACGTCGGCGATTACCTGGTCTTTGCTGCCGCGATATTCGAAATGCAGCACCGCACGGCTGACACTTTTGCGCGCCGGCTTGACCGCTTCGGTTTGCAACACCAGCGGCGTCGGCGGTCCATCTGTGCCGGCCGTGTCGACCGGCACAACGACGTAGCGCAGCACATTGGGTGGCGGGTTCGGAATGTTCGCCGGTGGTCCGCCCGGCTTGCTCGCGGGTATGTTCGACGGCGGCAGCAGCAAGCGGCGCAGCTCATCGGGAAGGTCAGACAGATCGTCGACGAATTGCGCGTTGGGTCGCACGAAACGCCAAACGAAATTGGCGGTGACCGGGTCGCGCACCAGACGCATGGGACCGGCCGCCTTGGTCGTGATGCGCATCGGCTTGTACTGGCTGTCGACGCTATCCGGCGTCGTTACGACGCGCTCGATCCGGTAGTGCTTCAGGTTGAATTCAGGGTCGTTCCACACACCGGTCGATGCGCCGAATGCGGGCTCGAGGTCCCAGTCGAGCCGGATGCCGCTCGCGGTCGCTTCGATGACCGGATCGGCCAGCCTCGGCGCGCGCTCCCTGAACATCCGTTCCGGCGGATTGAAGAGATGGACGTTGCCATCGAGCGGAACGATCGAGCTGACTGCGGAATCCACGTTGAAATTTGCGACACGCGGAAGATCGTCGGCTGAAGCCCGTTCGAACAGCTTGTCGATGTCGCCTCGTTTCACGACAAAGGCAATTCCCATGGTCCGGATGTCCAGCCCGACCTCAGCCGCGCCCGCCTGCCAGGAAGCATCGGCGCCGGCCGCAAGCCTGGCTGCGGAATCGCACAACGAGGCGATCGCGGCCGAGCGTCGTTCCTCGATATCGTTGGCTGCGCGATATTCGATTCCGAGATTGATCTGATCTCGGCCCGCTTCGGTGAGCACTTGAGCGGCGGACTCGCGGTTATCCGGCAGTCTCTCGCGGTCAGCCTTGATATGCGTATTCAACGGCTCGTTCAGATCCGCCGCGCCGGCCGCGTTTGGCTGCCGAATGAAACATTGCGACAGGAACCGGCCCATCGGGAGCGCTTCGCCGCCGGACACGGCGATCTTCCAGTCCAGATTGTAAGTCAGCGGCACGGGAGTTGCCGGAGGGGTTCCGAATTGGATAGGCTGCTTGCCTGACTCGGCATCAAGTCGGAACAGATCGACGGGCGTCATCAAAGGAGTGCCGTCTGCTTTCGTTCGCGTCGATATGCGCAGCGCCGTCGGGTAAACACCGCCGCCCGACTCGAAAATCGTCGGCGGTGGGTAGAAGCTGCTGAAGGACTGGCCATCTCTGCTGGTCGGGAGTTTGTTGGTATCCAATCCGGTTTCGGTGTGATCCCGGGGCACGAAGACCATCACAAATCGCTCGTCGTCGCCGGTGCCTTGGTCGCCGGCGACCGGAAACAGCATCGCCCAATACGCGGTCGGCTGCAGCGGCCGCCCCTGCGCGGTCGGGGCCGCGCCGGGTGCGGGGGCGGTCACCGCGTCGTGCTTGTCCAGCGCGTCGTTGGCAGCCTGGTCGGCATCGGCTGCACTAGGTCCGCGCGGCAGCTCCGGTGCCGGCGGCGCGATGCCCTTTTCAGCGTCCGGCATCGCAACCGTAAGGCCAAGCTGCATGAAGCGTTCGACGCGCGCCCGTGCCTCGTCGAGGCGTCCGGGATTGATCGCAAACCCGATACCCAGCCGGATGTGACGACCAAACGCCCCGACGGCAACCGATGCCGCACCACGCGCTGCGATGCTGTTCGGCGTGGCGGCGGCCTCAAGTGCGATCGAGATCGTCAGCGAAATCGAAAAACCGACTTCCAGATGGATGTCGGTGAAACCGACACTGAACTCGAGCCATACGCGAACCTGCAGCGAAAGCGAGATGTCGAAAGCGATCGAGCCGTAGAACAGTGTTTCGCTGAAGCGCTTGACCGAGATGTACGCAATGAATTTTGCATCGATGGCGAAGTCCGCGCGCGCCGCCACAGAAGCGCCGAACGAGCGGCCGCCGACCTGGCCGCCAAATTGGGCGTAACCTCGGGCGCGGAAGGCGATGCCATACAGCATCGAGCCGTCCTCGATGCGGTTGATCAGCCCGCCCTCGCAGACGATCTGGAAGCTGCCGCCGCTCTGCCTCTCCTCGAACGTGAAACCGAGTTCGTAAGGCCAGCCGAATTCCTGGTGGAACAGCCCGGGACGGATGTATGTCGTCGCCGACCACCGAATGTTCTTCATGGCCTTGACGAGCGGCGCCGGCAGTTTTGGATGAGTACCCTCGACGTCGCCGGTGCCATCGGCGATTAGGCGCCCGAGAAACTCCTTGCGCGGGACTGAAAGGTAGACATAACCGCGCAGGGTCGGGTTGTTGCGCCATCCATCATTGACACTGGAATCATGCCAGTCAGCGTAGTTGCGTGCGATCCAGACCCGCGCGTTCAAGAAGAAGGTGAAGTCGCTGCGCAGGGCTGCGACGATGTCGAATAGGATCGGGTTAGGAAGCTCCTTTTCGCCGTCGGCGTTATATTCGGTTTCCTCGGAGGCGCTCTCGATCGTGATCAAGCCCCGTAGCGCCAGCGTGACGCGATTGCCCTCCGCCTCCGGCTCCCACGATTTTACCGAGGCAAGGTTGCCCTGGTATTTGGATATGTCGTCCAGGACTTTGATGAGGTCCTTGACGTTGGTCACCTGATCGGCGCGGTTGAAGGCGGCGAGCGTAAAGCGGTAGCCGAAGCCAAAGCCGACCTCCCGAAGATAGATCGGACCGACCGGGGTCGGTATTTCGATCGAAAGGTCGTCGGCCTCGCCATAAAGGAAAAACGCCTGGCGCAAATCGCCGCCCGGTTTGCGAAGCTCGAGGAAGCCCATCGCGGCGGACATAGCGCCCCAGCCCTTGATGGTCAGCTTGCCGGAAGCAAGGAAGCCGTGGACGGTGACGTCCTTTGGAAGTGCGCCCGGCGAGTAAAGACTCGGCAAGGTATCGTCCACGGTCATCGCCGTGCCTTCGATCGATGCCGCACCGCCGAAGCGTATGCCGAGCGTCAATCCGTCGAACCGGATCTGCGGGAGTGACTGGCCAGCCTTCGGCGGCGCGATCCATAGCTCGTGAAAATCAATTCTCGGGCTGACGATATCGCCGGCTTCGACGAAATTGACCTGTCCGGAAATCGACAATGCCGGCTTGCCGCCGAACGCCGGCGAAGCCGGATGGAATCCGATGCCGCGCAGCTCGAAGTTGAATAGATTGAAGAAGTTGAATCGCTTGGCCGGAACCACGGCGACCTGGAACTTAATCGCGCGCAGCAGCATCGACGAATCCCGAGCGAGCGGCGCCTTGTCCAGGGTGATGGTAATGCTACCGAGGTATTTCAGCAGCCCGTCGGTGAATTCGCCCTCCCGTGGCTGGAATACCGCGGTCCCAGTCAGGGTGAAGTAGAAATGATAGCCGGCGCCATTGCCGGTAAAGTTCTGAAATTCGAGGCCAAGCGCGGTGATAGTCAGCACGAACCGTGTGGCGTGGCAAACGATCGGATCGTTGGCCTTGTCGAGTTTGGCTTCGGCGCTCTGCACAATCAGCGAGCCGTCGCTTCCCCTTCCCATCGAGATGGAAATCGTGGCGTTGGCTTCGCCGACCAGTTCAGGAGGCAGTTGCCCGGAGCCTTTGATCGAAAATGCCTGGATTTCGCTGTTCTTGATCGAGAGCCCGCCGCCATCGAAGCGGAACGGCATGTCGACGCCGGCGAGTTGCACCGGAGTGTCACGGTCGACCTTGGCCGCCAGGTCGAGCCCGCTGCGCGACATTCCGAGCTCATCGACATGAAACACGATGCCGCGGCCGCCGCTGGCCACCTGGCCGTAGGCAAGGTCGAGCCGCGCCTCAGGAGCCAGTGAGAGGCGCACGTCGCCGCTCGAGAAATCCAGCCCGAAGAACGGAAATTTGCCGGCAGGCCAATCGGCGCTTCTGGGCGCATTCAGGACGATGTTGCCGTTCAGGCCAAGCAAACTGAAATCCGATTTGCTGGCTTCGCCGAAGATGCGGACCTTATCGCCGCCGGACAATCGTACGCTGAAATTCGTGAGGTCGATGTGGACGTTGAGATCGAAATCGACATTTGCGTCCTTGATTTTCAGCGTCACGCTGATCGGCAGATCAAAGGCACCGTTTCCGACCGGAACAGCAGATTTCTTCGCGGTGACCTGGATGTACTGGCCGAGCGCGTCAACAAACTTCGGCGTACTCTGTTTGGATGATTGAAGGAACGGCAGCAGCCTGTCGGTCTGAGCCTCGATGTTGACATCGACACTCGCCCAATCGAGCGGCGAATAGGTGATCGCGCCCGTCATGCGCGCGACCATCAAGCCCGCGGGCAGGCTGGTCCCGGCCGGCGGCATGATCGGCGTCGCCTGGACTGTCGCCTTGCAGGCCTGCATGAATTGGGCCTTGCCGCCACTCAGGCGGATGACCGCAATCGCCGTCGTAGTATTGAATTTCGCGGTGGCTTGGATCAGACGCTTATCAGCCCGTTTGCCGTCCGGGTCGGTATCCCTCACGGCTTCCACGCCGGCGTCGCGCGACAGCCAGAGATCGGTTCCCAAGGTTGCGAGTGAACCTACCGGCGGTACGGCCATCAGCGCGACGCTCGGCGAGCCATCCAGCTCGACGAGGAGCATCGGTTGCCAGTCCAGCGGTATGTCGATGCTGAGGCCGAGCTCCTGACCTGAAAAATTCCCGCCCGGCGCATTGACCCATGCCGGCGTGATGACGATTTGGCGCAGCGCATAGCTGCGCGCGTCGAGCCGCACCTCCACGACGATTGCGATGCCGGGGCCGCTCGTCCCGAGGGCCTTGATTGCATCCCACAGCATGCGCATCAGCTTCGCCAGGACCTCGGCGACCGCTTCGGCGACGCCGAGCAGCGAACTGGCGGCGGAGCCGGCCTGCTGCGCCAGCCAGCGCACTGCCGCCGCCATCATGTCCGCGAAACGTTCGAGCACCTTGAGAACATTTGACAGATCGGGGACGTTCGGACCCTGAACGTGGAGCGCCGACACGAACCGGACCAGCGCCTGGGCAAGATCGGCCGCTTCCTGCGCTGCCAGCGCGACAAGTTTGACCGGATAGGGTTCGACAATTTCCAGCGCGGTCAGTTGGCCCGACGAATTGCCGGTAAGGGTGTCGAACGTCTGTGAATAGGCGGCATGAACGGCGATCAGCAGTGCCGGATCGTTCTTGGCGCGGACCAGGATGCGCGGCATGTTGAGCGTGGCGGTGACGCCCACCGCCGTCGGATTTGAGAGGTCGACCGGGGGCATAGCGAGGCTCAGCTCCGAGGCCGCCAGTTCGATCTTGAACGGCAGCGCGTCGGGCTTTTCGATGGTGGTCGCTGGCAGATCGATGGGGGGCACGCCGGTCGGGATGACTTTCCCCGCAAGCGACAATGTGCCGGCGGCATCGAGCGTGATGCCGAAGCCGTTGATCGCAGCGATATCGGTAGTGTGGCCTGCGCTCTCGTAGATCAGCGTACCATCGCCGCGCTGCGCCGGACTGGTGGTGATCTCCAGCTGCTTCTGCGCGTTGATCGCCAGTGTGGGCTTGGGCGCGGTAGCCCATCGGATCGATATCGGCCACTTGCCGAGATCGAGTTTCGGAATCGGTAGATCGAACTTGAACAGATTGATCAGACCGCTCAAATCGAGCGCGGGCCAGCTTAGTTGGGGCCACGGGATCTTCGGCCAGCGCAGATGCAGCGCGGGAAACTGGGGCAGCGGGTGCAGCGATATCGAGGGCAGCAGATCGACCACTTCGTTGCGGGTCAGCGAGACCTCAAAGCGGACGTCAGCGCGGGTGATTTGGTTCGGCACCGATATCTGGCCAGTTCCGGTCAGCGTCGCGGTCAGCAGTGGAGTATCGTCCTGGCCAGGATCAAAAGCCGCAATGTCGATACCGAGATGGGCCTCGAAAGCTCCGGCCGCTGCGAACGGTATCCCGCTGATGCCGAAAAAGCCTGCAGCCGCAAGGTCTATCGATACGCCTTGAAGCGCTTGCCGCAGCGTGTCCCGTTCAGCTTCGGCGGCTGCGGCCAGCGCGAATGCCGCACTGTCTCTGAGGGACTTGATGTCCTTTTGGATCTGACTCCAGGACTTTAGCTTCCACGGATCGAGCGCGACATCCGCGTCTTCGATCAGGATAGATTCTAGTGGATGGCCGGGCGTCTGGGATGCATGGGACGGAATTACAAACGGATTGATTTTGATTCTTCCGCTGCCTTGCGGCGTCGTGACGAGAATCTCCTCGACCTTGAATGGATCGTTCGGGGTTAGGCCCGCGATGGTCAGCGCATTCGTTGCGCCGGAGAAAAAAATTATGCTCGCCGCCATCCACGCCCCCGGTGTCGGCATTGAGTTGGCGAAATATGCCAACAATTTTCAGTTGTATCTTGCCATTCAATCATAAATGATAGGCCATTGCCAAGCGACATCGTCAGATTTTTAGAAATGGTTTTTCAACCGCGCCGGGGGACGCAAGATGGCCGATCAGCAATTACTCGCGATCGTGTGGGGAGAGACCTCGGGGCTCGCGGCTAAGGATGGTAGCAATCAGACGCTCGCACGATTACACGCGGTGGTCGCTAAGCTGGCCGCCGCCGCTCAGCGCCGCGGTCTCGGTGGAAATCTGAAACAGCAACTGGCGCCGCGCGCCAACGACGCAGTGGCAATGGTCACCTACAACGCGATGTCGTCGACGGTGAGCGCAGTCGAGACGAACACGTATCGCGCCGAGATGGAGTTGCCAGCGCGCGCAGTGCTCTGGGAGGTCAACGAAAACGGCGCGCCGCCGCGCGACAATTTGCCGCCAACATCCGTCGCCTGGATGTTCGACGCGGATGTCACGTCCGGCGGCGATTTTGTTGCCGGTACCGGCGCCGATACGCGAACCTACCGGCTCTTTGAATCGCCCAAACTTCCTGCCGAGGACGAGTTGCCCTACGTCTCCGGTTATACCGATTCCGGTGTCGTTCGGCCTTCGGACCGGCGACGCTGGTATCGAAGCCCAGCTTGGGGGATAGGACTTTCCGGCGGCGCGCTTTTTTTTCTAGCGGCTTTCAGCTTGCTGTGGACCGCGAGCAGCTTCAGCCTAGCGTATGATCTGCTCGCGAATCGGCAGATCGAAGACGGTCAGAAGTTCAGCAGTTCCCTGCCGTTGCCGGCGTGTCCAGCTGGAGGGGGGCCGGATCAGAAGGCTTGCGAAACCGCAGCCGACACTCTAAAAGGCAAGAGCGGCACAGCGCTGGATGACGCGAGAAAGAGTCGTGACAAAAAACTGTATGACCTCTTTTCCGATCAAGGACCTACGTGCGTTGAACGGTTGACGAAATGGGCTGACGAAACGAAACCGCCAGTTGATCCGAAAACGAAGAAGCCGATTTCGGCCGACGATCAAGCCAAAAATCTGTTCTGCCTTGCCCTGCTCGGAGACGCGGTCAAGTTTGCTGCGCAAAATCTCGTCATCAAGGCCGACACGTGGGTCGGACACGCCGCACAATTCGTGGGTTGGTGGCTGTTTGGCTGGCATGTGCCGACGAGCGGAGCGCAGGCCGTGTCGCTTGGTATGCCAACGGCTCTGATGATGCTCGGCGTGATCCTTGTGCTTGTTGGGTTGGGCAAGGGCGTCAACGGTACTCCACTTGGTGCGCTGATCAGTCCAAATGGCCGATACTCGCTCGCGCTCGCCCAAGTGACCTCCTGGACTGTTCTCGTACTGACGAGCGTGATGGCGATCGCTATCTTCAACGGAGGTCTTGTCTCCGAGATGGTCCGTAATTTCCCAAGAGCGGTGAGCGACCTGCCCAATGCTGTCAAGAATGGATTCTTTCCGGATATCCCTACCGGGATCTGGGGTGTGCTGGGGATTTCGTTCGGGTCAACCGTCTTGTCCACGCTGATCAAGTCAATCAAGGGCACCGACGATTCGCCAACGGTTGTTTCGTCCGAGAGGTCGCAGCCAGTCGGCAGCGTGACCATGTTCAAGGACAAGGTCGCGGGATACGACCCGCGGCACCGCGCCTCCATTGCAGACTGGTTCCTGGGTGAAGACACCGACAACAAGGACAAGATAGACATCACGCGCGTGCAGATGGTGCTGATAACGTCCGGGCTGCTTGTCACCTACGGAAACGCGATCTTCGCGGCGGTCCGCGATCTCACTGCGCAGGAAATCTTGCTCGTGATCCAGAAGGTTGATGTCCTCATTGGCGCTTTGCCGCCGGTAGGAACGTCAATGGCCGCCATGCTGGCTGTCAGTCACGCCACCTATCTTGTGGCAAAGGCTGCTGACACGCCGTCGCCAAAACCAGTGCAGCACTAACCGCGCGGACTTTCCGGCATCGTTCGCCGATCCGCACGCCCAGACAATAGCCGGTCCAATCGGTTTCGCAAGCCTGCAAGCGCTTGAGGCGCGCAGTGTCGCGGTGCGTATCGCTCTGTCGCTCCGGGCATGGCAAGATGCGTAGCCACGATCGGCTTGATCAGGACGACTGGCTATCGGAAGCACCGGCTCTGGGTGAAGGCGGAAACTCTGTTTCCGAGACGGACGAATTTTGACGCCCTCAATGTCAGAGTTAGACTTAATGTTGAAGAGCGGATCCATCTGATCTGCTACCTCCAGCGCCCAACGCGCCCATTTTTCGAATTCTGGCACTTGCGCTACTTCTGATCTGCGTCTTGCCTCGACGTATTCACGTATTAGCCTGGCATTTCGCCAGTTCTTGGCCTCGGTTAAAAGCCCATCGCGGCGCGCCTTCTCCTCGGCTGCAATGCGTTCCCGTTCTTCGCGTTCAGCTTTCTCCTTAGCTTTGCGCCGTGCTTCGGCTTCCCCTTCCTCACGCTTGCGCTGCCACGTCGCCATCTCGGACTGCCATCGCCGCGATTCGCGTTCACTCACAACAGCAAGGCCGATCACAATTTCAGTCAGCTTGTCTTCGAGCTTACCTGCATCATCATCCATCCAACTCGAAATAATATCTGGATGGTGCCGACCACCTTCAGCCCGTAGCTCCAGCTTGTCCTTTGCGTCCGCATCGTCAGAGCGCCGGTTACGGGCCTGACGCTTCTTTGGGGAACCCAAAGTTATGCTGACGCCCGCAGGTCCGCGGATTGAAATCTCGCGTGCCTCCCGATCGCGGATGTAAGCACTTCCTCCCCCCACCCTGGCAAAGGCGAGAAAGATTGAGTTGAGAATGCGTAGACGCCGCCGTTCGTAGGATGATTCGAAACGAGGCTTCTCCCAATGGAAGGAGCTTGCTGCCATCTTCTGACGAATCGTTTCATCGCGATTGAGCAGTTTGGCGATGGCGGGATCTGCGCGCGTCAGGTCGCGGGATAAGCTTACTTTGCCGAGACGCTTCCGAAACCGCTCCGTCAGCACATCTATGTTCTCCGGTTCGCCGTCAATGCCGGGCTCACCGGTAATCCGAGCTTTTAGTTCGGGCGGCAATGCTCCACCCATTTCAATCAGATTGATCGTTGCGAGATCGCGCGGAGGAAGAGGCGTTCGCGTAACCTTTTGACCAACATGCAGCTTGTTCCAGTATCCGCGTTCCGGGATGGGTATATCCGCCTTGCCGCAGTGCTTGGCTATCGCCACGTCAGAAATGCCGATCGCTTTGCAAATTCGGCTCATGGCCTCCGGCCAAACCAATTCATAGAGTTGTTCGCGCGTTAAGCGTAGCGTCACTTGTTTCTCTCGCGGGATTCGGATTTAGGTGCTGCAACTAGGCCCTTTTGGCAGGCGCCGCTGCAAGCGATCGGATATCCGAAGTGCGAAGCTAAGACTAGAAATCCGAGCAGGCCTTGGCCCGACTATAGCGGGCATCACCATCGAACTAGGGTAAGCGGCGTCCTGCGGCCACGTTTCGGATGAAGTGGTAATCTGCGAGCCTGCGGTTAGTTTCGACCGCTAGGCGTAGAATGGACGCAGTGCATAGTGCTATCACGGAGCCGGTTCGGCGTCTGGAAGTCTTCACCGGCGCCGGTCGTCGGCGGAAGTGGAGCGACGAAGACAGGGCGTGGATTGTTGCCGAGATCGTTGCGAGTGGTGACTCGGTCTGTGCCGTGGCTCGGCGCCATGGATTATCGCCGCAGTTTGGTTGGCGCCGCCAACTGCGAGAAGCCGCGGCCGAGCGTTCCCGATCGGAAGACTTGCAGTTCGTGCCGGCCGTGGTAGGCGCGGTCGCGCAGACGCCTGTTCTTGGCAATGAGCGCAAACCGCCGCGATGCAAGTCCAGGTCCGACGTCGGAATGATCGAGATTGAGGTCGACGGCGTCACGATCCGGGTCGGCCGTGGCGCGGATGCGACGATGATCGCGGCCATCGTTCAGGCGCTGAAGGCTGGCCGGTGACCGGTCCATCCGGGACGGTTCGAGTGATGGTGGCGACCAAGCCGCTCGACTTCCGCAAGGGCGCAGAAGGGCTGTCCACACTGGTGCGCGAGAGCATGCTGGCCGAGCCGTTCTCGGGCACGGTGTATGTGTTTCGGGCCAAGCGAGCGGACCGGATCAAGCTGATCTTCTGGGACGGAACGGGTCTGTTCTTGTTCGTCAAGCGTTTGGAGAACGGCGTCGCTGGCCGAAGATCGAGGATGGCGTGATGCGTTTGTCGGCGGCGCAATTGTCTGCGCTGCTGGAGGGGCTGGACTGGCGGCGGGTCCATGAGGCACGGGAGACGGCGACACCGACGCAGCCCGGATAATTGTTAGCAGCGCTGCGGCGAAATGAATCAGACGCCCCGCGCTCGTCGCAAAGTGCCGCCGAGTGTGATCTGATTTGCTGGTGCCGAGCGACTCCCTGCCTGACGATCCTGAGATATTGAAAGCGATGCTGCTCGCCGAGCGGTGCGAGAGCGAGCGGCTGTGCCAGATCATCAAGGAATTGCAGCGCCATCGCTTTGGCCGCCGGGCGGAGACACAGCGCGAGGAGCAGATGCTGCTTGGTCTGGAAGACGTCGAGCAGGTCGCAGCGTGCGGCGAAGCAGAGCAGGATGCGAGAGCGCCCGAAGGTCGCGTAACACGGGCCCGCAATCGTCGCATCAATCGTGGAGCCCTGCCGGCGCACCTGCCGCGGATCGAGGTCGTCGTCGACATCGACGCCAAGACTTGTCCCTGCTGCAAGGGCAAGTTGCACCGGATCGGCGAGGACAAAAGCGAGCGGCTGGACCTAGTGCCGGCGCAGTTCCGGATCTTGGTCACCCGGCGGCCCAAATAGGCCTGCCGATCCTGCGAGGACGGCGTCATGCAAGCGCCGGCTCCGGCGCGGTTGATCGAGGGCGGGCTGCCGACCGAGGCCACCGTCGCCCAGGTTCTGGTGTCCAAATGCGCCGATCATCTGCCGCTGTACCGGCAGGTCCAGATTTACGCGCGGCAAGGCATCGCGCTGGATCGCTCGATGCTGGCGTGAGAGCGCATAGCGGATGGCCTCGGCGAGCTTGCCCTTCTGGCTGATCAGGGCGAGCTTTGCGCGTAGCCAATTCTGGAACGTATCGGCGAGTGGCCGACTCTTGCGCTGCCGGATGAGGCACCGCTCTTCGGCACTGCGGCCCCGGATGTTCTTCTCGATGGCGTAGAACTCGGTTGTGCTTGAGCGCCTCGCTGGCAATTGGCGCCGGGCCGGGGGTGGCGAGTTCGTAGAAGTTGCGCCGCATATGCACCCGGCAGAACGCGAGCGCAACGTCGCCGCGCTCGGCGAGCTTGCCGTAGCCGGCATAGCCGTCGACTTGAAGAATCCCCTTGAAGCCTTCGAGATGAGCGATCGGCCGTTCGCCTTGCGGTCAGGGGCGTAGACATAAGCGACGCATGGCGGATCGGCGCCCACTCCATGGCCGGTCATCCACGGCATAGGTCCACAGTTGCCCTGTCTTGGTGCGGCCACGGCCCGGATCGAGCACCGGCACCGTTGTCTCGTCGGCGAACAGCTTTGATCTTTGCCGGAGCGTGACGAGAAGTCGTTCGTGCAGCGGACGCAGGTGCCAGGCGGCATGGCCGACCCAATCCGTTGGGAGGGACTGACGCGCTTCATCGATGATGGCCGTATCGAACTCGACAAGAATGCCGTCGAACGCGCGATCCGTCCGATCACCCTCAATCGGAAAAATGCGTTGTTCGCAGGCTCCGACGGCGGTGCCGAGCATTGGGCAGTGATCGCCTCCCTGATCAAGACTTGCAAGCTGAACGATGTCGATCCGCTTGCCTACCCGACCGATGTCCTCAACAAAATCGTCAATGGGCATCCAAATAGCGAGATACATGATCTGCTGCCTTGGGCCTATGCTGACAAGCCCGAAATCATGGCTGTAGCCAATACAGTGATCTAAGGTTGGGACGACACTGAAACGGCAGTGGGACCTTTTGCAGATGCCAGATATCTGTGTCATTTTTGATCTGGATGGAACGCTCGTTGACAGCGAGACCCTTTGTAATCAAGCCTTTCTCGACCTGCTGCCGGAGTTGAGCGATCCTGCCGAGGTATTAGTCAAAAGATACCGTGGCAAAAAGCTCTCGGCTATTCTCGCCGATATCGAACATCGTATCGGCGGAAGCCTGCCCGATACGTTTGAAAACAACGATCGCGGGCGCGTCTCAGAGTTATTTGCACGCGATTTAAAGCCTATGCCCGGCGTTGTAGCGATGCTTGATAACTTGAGCCATTACAAGTGCGTTGCATCCAGTGGACCTCCAGCGTTGACGATTTTCGGCTCGTGACGGCTTTACGTAGGCCGTGAACCCACAAACGTACAGGGCTGACGGCTTGTCGAAGTCCGCTCTGCCCCGATAGCCGACGTATTGTTGCACAGCAGCGGAACGGCGAGATGGTCCATTAACTGACTTTGTCTACTTCAATTACGAAGCTGGACTAAGGCCGCATGCCTAGCGTTTGCCGCTTGGTTTGGCAGCCTTCCTCACCGAACCTCTCTTTGCTGCGATGTTTCCCTTCGAAGTATTTGAGGCCTTGGGCTTGCTGCTTGACTTCCTATTTCTGCTGATGCCGGCGTTGGGATCAAGAAAATTCGCCGCGCCGCGAAGTCGACCTGCAGCTCGTTCAATTTCCTCTATGGCCGAACTGACGGATTGAGGCGAAACCTGATAATCACCGTCGCGGGCCTCCAGCCCATACATGTATTTGTGGCGGCCAGTTCGAGGTTTGCCATCAATGAACACGTCGGCGCTGCGTAACAAGTAGCCAATGTGGGGAAGCTGCTTCGAGAATATGTCGTCCAACTCATCAGCGTTGGGAATTTTGAACACGCCTTGTAGGGTGTCGTTTGTGAAATTGATAAGTGTTGCAACTTGGTGCGACGATTCACGCGGCACCATGCCGTTCGCTAGTTGATCCTTGGTGGTCTCAAGAAGCTCTGCAATTTCTCGAAGGTTCTTCCCCAGACGCCCTTTATGCTTCGCGTCGATTTTGAAACCCGCCCCAACAAGCTCTTTTATAAGTCCAATGAATGTCTTGACGACTTTTGGATCGATCATTTGCGCAAACTCCGCCAAGTAACAAAGTAAAGTTGGTACGGCGCCAACGCGATTGTCGGCTCAGGGAATACACTCACCTTACATCACAGAGAAATTCCAGCAATTGGCTCGCATCGTCCATTTACGTCGATTTTGGCATGTCCGCATGTCCGGTAAGGGGGCAATCTCGGAAATGCCGATTGTCCGGCTTCCGCTGATTGAAGGCATCGGTTTGGACGTGATTCAAGCGTCCAAACCGGGGCCTCGAGTCATGCTGCATGAACTCTCGGACTTTGAATGGACCTCTAAGCCTAACCCTTGTTTAGAAACTCGCGTATCCGAGTGCGACTTGTTAGAAGGAAGCCAAGAACGCTGATGATTGCACCAAATGTGAAAGTGATTGTTGTATTCTTCCATAGCCAGTGAAGAAGGCTCGGCGTGAGAGTCGATTGGGTACCACGAACGTCTACGGCGTTGCCATTAAATGCCACATTCAGCGTCGTGGCCGTGGCGCTCAGTTCAAAAGCGCCATTTCCCCTAATTACCGAAAGTGCCTGTCCGCCGAAGGGGGACGTTTTTTCGTCGCCGAAGCCCAAAAATGCGACCGTCGCTGACTGGAGAAGGTTGCTGCGGCCATTCAGTATGCCATTGACGGGCACCCGCTTGTCGAACGCGATTAGGCCCATTTGACCGCTATATTGAATGACGGACAGACGTTCACCGGCTTTTGGCCGTCTCGTCAACAGCACTTCAAGTGCGGGTCCGCTCTGAAAATGAACATTCCTCTTTGCCGTGAGCGCTCCAGCTTGGAGAGGCTTGCCATCGCCATCGAGCAATCGAACAGCTGTGCCGTTGAGCGATAAGTCTATGCCGGACCCCGGACCGTGCAGGGACAACCGCATTAGATCGGAACCGAAAAGCTCCACGGAAAGTTCGTCATCCTTCGCGACGTGGATCTCGGCGATAGCTGCGTCTGCCTCAATCTTAAGTCGCTCGTTCTTTACGTTTAGCGGTAACGTGGCCCCGCCTCGGGCGTCCGTGACCGCTGCGGCTCCAGATATTTCGGTGATGTCGTATCCGACGAATGCTAGTCCTTCTCCCTTCAGCCTAACGTCTTTCTCGAATGCGAGACGAACACCTCGGGACGACGCTTCCATTGAAATCAGTCCGGCGGTGGGGTGAATGCTGAGCAATAGCGCAACCAACGCACATGCTATCCCGATAAGAAGAAACCATCCCCCTGGTCCTAGCTTGCCATCGCTCGCATCCGGCGCCTCGCCACTCAACGCAACTGTGAACTGGCTGAGGTGTATGAGTCTGTTGGCAGCTTCTTCAATTGCGTTGGCATCGTTGGCTCGACGGGCAGCGTCGAGTTCGGAGAGTGCCAATTGCTTCTGGCTTCGGGCCCAGTCCTTAGCGGCCTCCAGACCCATGCCGCGCCCCCTTATTTTCGAAAGGACAGGTAGGTACTACCTTCGACGAACTTCCCGTCAAGATTCTTGGTGCTGAAGGTAACCTCGATACAAAACATTCGGGGAATAGCAGCAGGTAGCGTCAATTCTATGGGCGTTGAAGGCGACGAGGATGCCAGGCTCAGAAGCTCGCGATCAACGGTGCACTTATTGGATAGGTCGGAGCGGCCGACGCTGACAGATACATTTCGGGCCGGCGCTGTAAGCATCATCCGAAGCGCGAGGTCGGACTGTTCGGAGGGACCAGCTGACTGTGGCTGGCGCAGAGCTATGGGGAAAAAGATCGTCTGTCCAGGTTGTGCCGGATCTTGGATCCGACCGACCAGGTCCAGGCTAGTCAGAGAGACACCAAGTGGTTTGGCAACATCGTCGAGCGGCCAAGCAACGGCCTTCGCCTTATCGAGCGCCGCGTCGAGACGATAGAAGTGTTGTGCTGTCCTCTCCAAAATGGTTGCAATGGCGCTCGCGCCTTTGGGTATATCGGCGGTGCGAGTTATCGTCACGGTCTTGACCAAAGTGAGGTCTACCCTTGGTAGGACTTCGAGACGCAATATCGCGACACCGACCGAGCCAGCTTGATCTTCCCGAATAGTCCCCTCGCATCGCTCCTCAGAGCGCCGTCCGTACGAACTCGCGCCATGTGCCGGCGATTGGTTGTCCATCGTAAGCACGGCACCACAGTCCATGGCGGCTTGTGACCGCTGAATGGACGAAAAGCTAATAACCGCGACCGGCAAGATGGTCATTAAGCGTGAGCCACTGATACAGGTGGTCATAGATTCTCGCAATTCCGTCGCTGAATGCGGAAGTCGCGTGCTTCGCTGAACTGGGTTTCTTTTAGCTTACTGCAGTAGTCCGTAGCCAGTTCTATCACCACGCGTCTGGCCTGCTGTTGTTGGACGTCTGTCAGCTTATAAAAGATAAGGTCACTGAAGATACGCTCCTTGCCGTTGCGGTACCCGAGCGGGCTACCTCCTCGCTTGGCTAGCAGCCGTGCAATTTGGAAGTTGCCGCCAAAAATCGCTGCTTCAAAAGGCGTTGGTCCATACAACCCGCCCTGATAGTCGCGAAGGTCCACGGGCACACCCATCGCTAGCAATCGCTCGACCAGTTCTGAATTTCCCACAAAAGCCGCGGCATGAAGCGGACTTCCCGTCACGTTATCGCCCACTAACCCTTTGCCAGCGCCGGTGTTCAGGAGTTTTTCAACCATGCTTGACTGCCCTTTGAGGATAGCAGAAACAAGCAGTTGGTCCTCGTCGCCTAGGCCGGCTGGCCTTAACTCGAACAAGGCTGCTGCGACGTCCTCTCTTCCAGCCTTGATCGCTGCATTCACTGGCGTAAGCCCGCCGCAGTTTCCCGTTACGAGCTCGCGGGAGTTTGCCGCTAGGATCATCCTGATCGAAGTCTCATCTCCCTTGCTGAGCGCGGTATTAAAAGGGCACGCGGTACCCATGCCTGCGTCCAGCATGATCTTCAGGGCATCGTAGCGCTGCGCTGCCATTGCCGCGCCAATAGCGGGGCCATAGTGAGCACGCGCGCCGGACTTGATCAAAGTCACGGCCATGTCGATCTGGTTCGCCCAACCGGCAACGGCAAGCGGTGGGTACGGGCTATTCTCATCGTTGAACTTATATGATCGATCGAGATTGATGCGCTTGGCCACGACCGCCTTAAATTTCTCTCGGTCGCCGCCATTGATGGCCCGTCCCAACCGCTCGCCGAACTTGAGTTCCTCGGCGTCAGTATAAATGTTCCACGGCACCCCGGCTTTTTCTGCAATTCTCCGAATCTCATCAAGCCTAAGCGCAAGCGCAAGCGATTCATCGCGCTCTCCCAGAATGTTCAATCCAACGACGTGTCCTTGCTCGTTGAAGACGACCGCGCCAGAGGTCCCGACTTGCGTCGCAAGCCTTTCAACCAGGATTCCACATGCTTTGGTTGTATAAGCGGTGTCGCAGACATCAACGACGACACCTAGCTGTTGGGGGATGATCGGCCGCTGTAAATAGCCCAGAAATGTCACAGCCGTACCGTTCGCTAGTTCGGCGGCGTCCGCCATTAACGTGTGCTTCGTTGTCCAGGTTTGAGGCTTAGGTACCGATAGGAAGGCGATGTCCTCGGAGCCACTGGTACCCGCCGCAGGCAAGGCGATCGGGTCTGCCCGGCCAAAGCTGAAAGGCTTCCCGTCGCTCGAATACCCCCCCAATTGGACGACTTCGGCAACCGGTGGAGTAAATACCCGGCAGTGGATTACGTGATCCGGCACCGCCAAGAAAAGCTTGTCGTCGTTTTCGCCAACGATAAACGCAAAGCCCTCCTTCGCGTTGCAACCCTTGAAGCTGGCGTTCACTCGAAGAAAACTGGCTAGCAGGGAGACTGCCGATGCCCTGAATGTGTCAGACGGGCGCTCCTGTGAGGCAGCACCACCTACCGAGGCTGACCAACTGATTGCGAGGACCAGTGCAACAATAACTGCCTCGCGCAACAATTCGCTCAACAGCACAGCCCTTCCCCAAGTCAAATTGGGACATTATTGTTTGTGCGAACTAGGCACTTAAGTCTATGAAATATAGCCGGATTTTTCTAGTTTCTTGCCCTCACTTAGCTGCCACGCGGTTGCGTGATGTTGGAGCGAAGCAAAGGTAGCATGTCTTGCCAGCATCAACCTTATTGCATTTTGGCCCGCCCGTCACGATCCGAAAGCGTGGACCTTTGCCCTCGGAGGATAGGCTAACGATTAGAGTGGTTGGTTCAACTAGTTCGCCGCTCGTTGGTCGTTTGATGGTCGGCGGATGGATCGGCCATTAACGGAACGGAGCCGGAATTTATCTTCAGGCCGTAGCTCAAACAGTGGTTGCTTGTCCGGCAAGATCGAAAAATGCTCTATTTTTCAATGGGAATTTCCTGATACTCTCTCTGCCTCGAACAAAGGTCTTCTGACGGACGTCGGGTGAGCTCGATAGTCATCAGTTCGGGTTGCACCAGCAATCCAATCCCCACGAACTCCATTCTTCTATCGACGCAGCGGCAGTACCGAATCGAAGTTGCCGCGGTTTCCTTCGATCTTCCTCTCTCGCTTGGCGATCTTCTCAACGGCGTCTGCGAGATAATCGGGGTGATGATGGCCGTAGGTGTTGAGCAGAACGTCAAGCGACATGCCTAGGTAGCCCGCTGCCTGCCACGGATCGGCGCCACGCTGCATCAACCAAGTCGCTGCTGTATGCCGAAGCGTATGGGGCGAAATACCCACGCCAAGGCCGGCCAGTCGCACGGCGGTTTTGAAGGCCGTCTTCACTGAGATGACGGGTTTTCCATTGAATTCCACGAAGTGTTTCGCGTGATGATCGATCCGGTGCCAACGCCTGAGATGCGCAAGCAGGCGCGGCGGGATCGGCACTGGCGGTTGCCGCTTGTTGGTCTTTGCGTCGCCCTGGCGGCGCCGATAGTATATACCGCGCTCCAGGTCGACAAACGCGCGGCCGACTGCCGGAATCGGCGAAGCGGCGGCGATAGCGCCGGCTCGCGACCCGCTGTAAACACCAATCAAAATGAACCGTGCCAGGTGCCGTAAGGGCCGCTTTCCGGTCGCGACTTTCTGGCCTTTCAGTGGCCCCCGCGACATCTTCTGCAGCTCGCGGTATCTCCAGCACGTCCAGATCAGCTTTGCGGCATCGGATCTCGTGAGCCACTTATCGCGGGGCTCGCCCTTTGCTGGCAACGTGATCTTGACGATCCCTCGATGATAACCTTCCGCCGCATGATGATTGATAGCTGCGCGTAGGTCTTCAAGATCGCGCCTTGAGCCGCCCTTGTTGCCGCGCTCCTTAGCGTATTGACGGCACTGCTCACCGTCGACCCCGGCTAGCATTTTTGCGCCCCACCAATCGTTCAGGCGCCCAATCCGCCTTGAACTTGCGGATGCCGGGAATCGTCTCTTCATCATCTTCAGCGACCTTGAAGCGATCGCGGAGCTTGGCGAGCTCTGCATCGAGGTAGATCGAGAGCACATCCCCGATCGGGATTGATTCAATGTCTTGGGCCTTGCGCTTGGGGGCGTATTTCGAGGCAATATAATCCTTTAACGCTTGCTCGGCGGCCGTAATTTCATCTGACGCGCAGCCTGTGCTGATATCCAGGCCGTTGTCTCGGATGATCCACGTTGCCCGGTGGGTAATCTTGCCGGCTTTGTCTCGTCGAGCGGCCTTGAGATGGAGCCTGGCACCCTTGCTTCGACGCGGCATAATTCCCTCATTCTCTCTATATAAAAGAGTGTTGTGTAGTCCTTGCCCGCAATGCGCTCGATGATGAGTCGTCCGCGGGCGCTCTCTCTGCGCAGTCCGGAAGCGGTCATCGAACCATCGGGGAATGCCACGGCCGCTGCTACAGCAAGACGGAGTGGATCGTGCAGACCAACGCCCTTCGGGCGCTTTGTTATCTCGATCATGTTAGCCGAATCGCGATCTGCGAGGGACTAACGGTGATCGAGCTTTATGCGGGCGGCATCGACGCGATTCTATTCGTCGGAGGAGTGCGCTTGCCGAGAAGCAAGGGGCAGATGTGGGGATTCGAAATGTGTGGCAACGCTGAGTAACGGCAACGTTCTGCTCAACGCTGCTGCTATTGCGAATCCTTCCGTTGGTGCTATCCGCCTCGAGATCGCCAGTGCCCATTGGCACATACAATCAACGCGCGGGCGATAGCTCAATTGCGACGAGCTGCTGTTTGAGCCGATATGGGCCGGCGCGGAGAAGGCTTGGTGGCGGCCGCGCCAACGTCGTCCTAGGTGCGGGTATCGATCACTTTCGTGATATGCCTCATTTAACTTTCAGTCCAACTGGTCTGTGGTTGCTTCGCTCGCTTGCTCGGTGAACGCACGCAATTTGGACGAAGCGTAATCATAGGCTTCGGGTTGCCGAGCTCCTTGCCAAGGGCTTTCCGGTCGCCGCCGGAGAGCGGCGTCGGGTGATGCTTCGGAGCCATCCGGGGCCGACGCAGGGGGGATCGGTCAAACCGGCCCGAAGGCCGGCCAGCAACCGTCCTCCTCGTGGCGGCCGGTTCGGTTCTGGCATGTGTTGTCCAGCAAACGGTGCCCGACCTCCTTCCAGCTCGCCTGTTGCCCGTAGAGACGGGCGGCATCCGCTTTCTGGATCTCAACAATGCGCTCGCACCTGCGGCAGGAAACCCGCAGGACATGCTGCGGCATCTCACAGAGGCGCTGGCCGGGGCTCGAACGTCCCGAAACCGCGGCCTGGTCATCGGCATCATCGAGGAGGGCATGCCAGTACTCGTCCGGCATGTCGTCCTTGGGACCGAGCGAACGCTCCCTCGCGGCTTTCTTTCCCATTGAGGCGGCTAGCTTTTCCATTTGCTTCGGGGTGGGCATTCGCCAACTCGCAGGCCGATCGTTCATCCCGGAATTAGAACATAAAGAGAACAAAAGTCGAGTCCGACGAAGGGAGGCTGGCCGAATTATTTGCCCCTGACATTGTCGGAACCAGCCGCTTTCGATCGTCTTGAGTCCGAGCCGTCCAACATGGAGTTCTGCGTACACGGCCCCCGTGCCAATTGGAAAGGCTTCCTGCGTCTGTCCCTCGTGACTTGTCCGGTGGCGCTGTACCCAGCGACTTCTGAGTCCGAGAAGATCTCCTTCAATCAGCTCAACCGCCAGACAGGCCACCGCATCAAGTACATCAAGGTGGACCAGGACACGGGCGACGAGGTGCCTAACGAGGACATCGTCAAGGGCTATGAACTGGAGAAGGGCCAGTTCATTGAAGTGACGAAGGAGGAGCTCGAAGAGATCGCGTTGGAATCGACCCGCACGATCGAAATCGATGAGTTCGTCGACAAGTCACAAATCGACCCGCGCTACCTGATCCGACCCTACTACCTTCGTCCGGACGGCAAGGTCGGCCACGACGCCTTCGCGGTGATCCGCGAGACCATCCGTGAAATGAACAAGGTCGCCATCGGCCGCGTCGTGCTGACCAATCGCGAGCACATCATTGCACTGGAGCCGATGGACAAAGGGCTCGTGGGAACGTTGCTGCGTTACCCCTACGAGGTCCGCAGCGAGCAGGAGTACTTTGACGAAATCCAGGATGTCAAAGTTACCAAAGATATGCTCGACCTCGCCAGGCACATTGTGAACCAGAAGGCAGGCACGTTCGATCCCGAAAAGTTCGAGGATCACTACGAAAGCGCACTGGTCGAATTGATCAACCAGAAGCGGGCCGGAAAGTTGATCCGCCCTAAAGAGCGGCCAAAGGGTGAGAACGTCGTTGATCTGATGGAGGCGCTACGGCAGAGCGTCGGGAGAGAGAAGGCGACGGAGCCTGCAAATGCTCCGAAGAAGTCGGCCAAGAAGCCGCGCAAGGCCGCAAGCGGTCAGAAGGAGATGTTGATGCCTATCGCCGGCAAGAAGCAGGCAAAGGAGGCAGGTGCAAAAAAGCAGCCGGCAAGGTCGCAGCGTCGGTCTGCCTGGCTCGGCCCTAACGTTTGTTGAGTTTCCGAACGACCTCGGCGGGGTCAAAGCCAATGGCTCGCCCCAACTCGATCAGCTCAACGACGTCTATTCGACGTTGCCCAGATTCAAGGTGGGTTACCCAGGATTGGTAGACCCCTAGTTTGTTGGCGAGATCAACCTGACGGAGTCCCGCGCCCTTTCTTAGCTCGACCAACATGGCGGCAAGCTTCTTTTGAATGGGCGAGGTAACCGTCTTGGGCATCTGGCCTCCGGAAGGGGGCCAGACACATAGAACGACTTTTCAGATACCGATAAATTAGGTATTAGCGGAGGGAAGCTTACGTTGACGGAGTTAAGTTATTGGCTCTTGCTGCTCGACAAGCAGTTGAACCCTTTGCCGAACGCGTATGTCTCGGAAATGCGGGAACGGCGGATGATCTTTATCGGTTTGGATACAGAATCAGTGAGACCGGGGCCATTGTCGCGGCGATCGAAATTCCCGCTGAGCTCTTAGAAGAAGCAATTTCATCCAACATGGCGTTGTCGTGCAGGCTTACCCCGGACGGCGATCTGATTCCTGAGTTCTCGTTTGAACGCGGTAGGACTTCTTCGAATGGAGCTCTCATATTGCCGATTGATCAACTCATCCGCGCGACTTTAACCCCGCAAAATCTTCACATGGACGAAGCAACGATCGTGAGCTTGACGACCATGCTTCAAAGACTGGAAGCATCGGTCAACGTCGTAAGAGATGCTCTGGCTCGTTGTACTGATAGAGCGAAAGATCAAAGTTTCGAAAATTGAGTTTCGAAGCACGGCTGAAAAAGAACTGGCCAGGACAGCGTAGTCTCGCGGCTGCTGACGCGCTTTCGTCGGAACGATTGGCCGTACGTACTGGCGCTAGTCAAAGAACGCGCCCCGCTGGACTTGCGGCGATACGTCAACCAGTGGGTGCAAGGGTCATCTCTTGATCGACGCTACGTTCTTGAAGCCGAGCGCCGGCTCCTGTCGTTTCGTATGGCCCATGGCGGCGAACGGACATCCTCGAACAAGCGAAGCAGGTCCTTGTGACCATCGCTTCGGCTATCTGGGTCAGCGCGCGGTCTTGTCGCTCCTCTTCGATCGATAGGCCTCAGCGGCCTCTTCCTTCGACTTTAATGGCTTGGCGTCACGATCGGCGCCACGCCGGTACCACGTATTGAACGATTCTTCATAGACCCGCCCGTGCGCCTGATCGACCGCCGTCGTTTCGAGCGATGCGATCAGTCCTGCGGCCTCGAGTTCGAATCTGGTCTTGTGGTCTTGCTCGGGATTGCTCCTAAGAATGTCGACCCATGACCTGATTTGCGCATTTGCGAAGGATGCGTCCGGGTCATGCGCGAACTCGTTTCGAATCTTTCGGATCGTGTGAAGTGCTGTGCATTCGTCTTCGTTGATCAGATGCAACGCGCGGCAGAGATTGATCTTGCCCGAGAACGTGCCGAGCGGTGGCGAGCTGCCCGCGAAGAGCTCTGTTCGCGCCTTTCCTGGTGCAAGATACGCACAAAGCACAAGTTCCAGCGCGCGGTCCAGCTCAGCTCCGACCAGAACCGCCATGCCACGTTCACTCTCGACGCCGAGCGTCCGTATCAGCTCGTAGTTGCGCTTCCATTCCGGGTCACTATTGATCAGTTCTTGATAGGCATTGGACATGCTCGTCGCCAGGATTGGGTTAGAGGGAGTCCCTGCGCAGGGCGCGATGCTGCAGAATGCCTCACACGCGTCTCAAGGTTTGGGCTCCGGCCGTTTCGCACGCATGTTCTGCGTCAAATATTCGAGTGCGATATTGCCGTCCCAGCCCCGTCGACCGAGGCCTTCAGGCGTCACTTCCGGGACCGGCCACATCACACCTGTAAAGAAATTCTCGATCCCGGCCGCGCCAAGGCGATCGCGGTAGGCGAGGTGCTCGGCATCTGTCTTATCGAACCGCGCGAATGCCGAACACGCGCCCGCGCAAATTTGCAACTGCTTCTCCTGCGCGGAATCGCCAAAGCGCGTTTGCGTGACGTTCATCGGAAACCGCGCCACCGTGCCGGGGTTCTCGAACTTGGCCGGCGGCATAGTTTCCGCCGAATAGGCGTCCCATATCCATTTTTGCTTGGACATGTTGGAGGATTGGTCGTGCACGACGCTCCACGGACCACTGTGCCGTTCGGTCCACATATGACCGAGCTGCACGAGGCCGGTCAGCGCGATATCGAGCGCGCGCTCGGGCATACGGCGTACGTGATCGTAGCCGAGGAGCATGAACGACACGGACAGATACCTTAAAAGCTCTTCTCGGGTGGGATCGCCTGTTGCGTGCCGGCGCGCCTTCTCGATCAGGAGCTGGCACTCCGTATATCGTTCCAGGGTTCGCGTACGGAGCATGCGCTGGAAATGTTCAAGGACCTTTCGCCTGAAACCTTTCGACCAGTAGGATTCCAGACAGAAATACAGCATGTTCGCCATACCATGATTTGCGCCGTCCTTATACAAGTTCAAGCCTGCCTCGTAAGCAAGGGGCTCCATCCACCAATCGACGATCAACGTCATCATGGCGAATTCCTTGTGGGCGATCCACGCCCCGGCGCGCAGAGGATCCTGCGCAAGTATCCCGATGAACTCGACGATCCTGTCTTGGTGACGGCCGCCGCGCGCGAGGCGGCTATATTTGAGTTCGGTGCTGCCCAGACCGCCAAAGGTCGAAGCGATGAGTCGATCCGCCTCGTCTTCGCTGAGGTCGTTGGTCGCCTGCAAGAAGATCGGCTGGTCTGCCGCCAGGAGGTCCTCGCCGGTAAAGCCTGTCTCGTCGACGTAATAGGTTCTCATAACCGATCGCTTGCAGTGCCATCTTTCTATCACGGGCCGTGCGGAGGATTTGCCTTGACCGCAAGAGTTTGCGACGGCGCCGCCGCTTAGCTCGGCTTAGGTCCCTCTTATAGGTCGCCATCATCACCGCATCGATCCCAGCCTCCGATTTGTTGCGCTCGGCGAAGTTCTCGTGGTCGTACGTGTAGCTACGGACCGAGATGATCTCAGGGCCCCTGACGGCCCGCGATGTCCAATGCAGCACAGCCGCATCGTCGCCATACCCCGCTTCATGAACCATCGTGGAAATGCATGAAAAATCAAGCCTCACGCCCGCGACTTGTATGGCATCGATATAGAGCGCCTCCATGTTTTCCGGAAGCGCAACCTTGGGCCAGCTTGCCCTGAACCGAAGCGGCTGGATGCTGTTCACGCCCGAGCCTCAGATTATCGCCGGGATTTTAACTGTGTTTATTAGGGGCGCGTGCGAAGAGCCGGCGCGAAGACGGGGCAGTATGTCCGCCTAATGGTTTATTTCAGACGTCGGGCGCTTTGGCGTCCAGCAGCTTCAATGGCCTCGCGCGTGTACTGAGGGCCTTTCTTGCGCGTGTATTGGCGCGCAGCAGGGCAGTGACCGTCAGCTTGCCGTTGATGTCCAGGAGTTGAGCTCGTCCCGCCCGTCTTGCCCTGCCGGATCTACCGTATTGCTCAACACCTGCGGCCACCGCCACGACAGCACGTCGAGCTCCTTTGCTTCCGCCGGCGTCTGATAAAGGCAGCCCTTCACTAAAGGAGTGTCGGCCGGCCCTGCTCGCGGCGCGGGCGCGCATGCTCCGCTGGTAGGCTGCACGTTAGTGACCGCTCGAACCTGTCGCGGCCGGAAGGCCGCGCCGCGGAAATCGCAGCGCTTGAACTGGAGCAACATGCTGCGCTGCAGGCCGTGGCCGGCAAGGCTGGCGTCGCTTTCATGCAGCGATTGCGCGATCGGGCCGAAATGACATCAGACTCCAAGGCGCGGTGGTCATTCCATCCGAATCTCGCCCTAATTCGATCGTAATCAAACGATCGCCGTTGTAGGTCGGGCTGAGCTCAAGCGTGAGATAGTCGAAAAGCTGTCGATCGTGCACCGCGATAATGATCTGGCGCCCATGCTGCTTGAGGGTACGCAGCAAGGCCGCAAATTGGGCAATATGCACGTCATCCATGCTTTGAACTGGGTCATCCAGAACCAACCAAGGCAAGGCTGGAGAGACCGAGAGATGAAGTCCGAGAAAAAGCGTCAGCGCAGCCGTATTGAGGTTGCCGGCACTCAACATAGCTCGCGGATTTCCACCTTTTCCGCCCGATCGATAATGTGTCTCAAGGACAGCTTCGACGGCTCGACCAGGAATGGACGGCAACGCGAAAGCCGGAACGAACGCCTCGTCCGGCGCAAGCCGAATAAAGAGGTCGCGCCACACAGCATTGAGCTCCTTGTTAAATACGCGCCGCGCCTCGTCTGCTCGTACCGCTTGCGCTTGGGCCAAGAGCCCCTTTGCTACGGCAATTCGGCGCTCCGACTCCTGCCGTAGCGCTGTCGTGCGCCGTTCGTCCTCGAACGCTGTCGCCAGGTCGATTGTGGCGTTATCGAGCTCGCGCTGATTTACTTCCAACTTGTCAAGCAGCCGCAGAGCTCGGTCACCCTGATCGCCCGACTTCGCTTCTTGTGCTGAACGATATTGAACCTGCGTGAGTATCTCATCGACAATCTCTTCTAATGGAACATCTGCAGGAAACGGCTGAAGTGACAACCGTTGCCCATAGGAGACGAGCTCCGCCCTCAACCCCGAGATCGAGGAGATCCGGCTTCTTAAAACGGAAAGTCGCTCCGCCGCCTGCTTTGCTTCCTCCCAGAGGCGCCCGCCGTTGCTTGCAGCATCTGCAAGACTATCGAGCGCATTCATCCACTCCGTCAGATCCGCCAATTCAAGTAAGATCGCATCGCGCCTATCATTGGGCAGGCGGCGAGCGAACAGATCCGCTTCTTGCCGCTGTGTCGCTACGACAGCCGCTGCGGTCGTTGCGCGGTCCCTCACCAACGCCTCGACGCGCCCTGCCACCGCCACCAACCGAGCAACTTCCTCGGATACATGAGAAGCTAGTTGTTCTTCGGAGATTTCAGCAAAATTACGAGAGCAGACGGGACATATCTCGTTCTCAATATGAGAGGAAATCGTCGCGAGCGCTTCCGCGAGCGCACGATTTGCACCTCCAGCATCTGCAAGCTGCTCATCGATGAGCTTCAGGCGCCCTTGCCCCTGTTGCACCGACACCTGCGCGCCCGACAACGAGCGAATGATCTCATCGTCGTTAGTCAAAGCCGTTTGAGCGCGACTTAGAGCAGAGCTGACAATTGCCAACGCTTTGGCGTGCGCCGTTGCTGGGCTGACGTCCACAGACACAACATCGGTGAACTTCTTCTGTATGCTTCGCAGCAGCACCTCGAGTTGTTGACCAGCGACGCTGCGCCAACGCGCAAATGCGTCTCGCGTAGCACTGCTCACCTGCTCTGCCGCAATCCGCTCTCCCTCCTCTTCCGACGTGCTGGCCTCAAGTAGCTGAGCCTTCGCCGCCGCAAGGTCTCGTCGAATTCGCGCCAAATCGGCGAGCTTCGTCTCACGCTCCTCGATATCGCTCTTGACGACGGCTCGTAACGCTTCGATGTCAATTGGACCGTCAGCAACAAACTGAGGCCCAAGCAATTCACGGAGATCATTCTCGGTCTTGATCATCTCGTCGCGGCAAGCTTGTTCGATCTCTGTCGCCTCGTCGACGCCCCGCTCCAGCATTGGAGCATCGGCTCGAGCCGCCCAAAAATGCGGCGCGCTTTCCCTGAAACGCCGCACGTCACCAGCGGCATGCAACCCGTCAATGAGGGAATCCAACGCGTCCAATCCGAGCATTTCCTTGACAAACCGAGTGAGAGGCGATGCCGTGTCTCGGTTGTCTTGGTGTTCGTAGATCTCCAACAGGCGCCCTAGAGTGACCTGCGCGAGATAGCATCTTTCAAGGTAGAATCGCGATTGGTCTCCATCCAAAAGCGCGGATCCGACGATCGCTTGTCCGTTGATCTCCAGAGACGCCTCTGTCTTTGATCCAACGCCTTCAGCCTGGATCGATACGCGTCCCAATCCATTCTTGGCCAGCTTGTGCGGCAAGTATGCCATGTAGTCGCGATCGAGGCGTGCGAGCGATGGCACACTGCCGGTTAATGCCAGTTCGATTGACGAAAGCAGGCTCGTCTTGCCGGTACCGTTCGGCCCATGAATAAGCACTGCCGGCGCATCAAGCGAGACCCCGGCTGGCCCGCGGATGCTGCGAAAATCCTCGACCTTTAGAAATTTCAAGCGCGGCGCCACCTATGGCTCCTTTTCAGACAAGAGATCTTCGAGGAAGGGAGCGTCGATCGCGTCTGCCAAATGCGACGCCACCCTCAGCACGCCCGCAGACGCAATTTCGACGAGCTCGAGCGCAAGCGGATCGTCAAAGCCTTCTAGAAGTTTCGCGCGGATCGCGATTGCCCTATCTTCGCTCGCCTTTGGCAAGGTCAACGGCAGCAGTACAGCCAGCCAATTGAACAAGTCCTGTTCGCCGGCTGTCTCTCCCACCGCTAGCACGCGCGCATGGCGAGCCAGTGCGGACAGCGTCGACGATTCCGGCCGCGGCCCAACGACAATAAGCGTCAACGGCCGACGCGAGCCCATCATATCGAGGGCGCGGCCAGCTCCCTCGACGACCTGCTGCAATCGCGCGGGTGTTTGGGCGAGTGAATCTCCGACCACGATAAGATCCGGGATCGGCGGTTCACCCACGAAGGCCGCAGCCGCGTCTATCTCAATTCCACCAATTTTCAAGGGCGTAGGGACGCGCTTGAAGTGCGCCGCTTCAAGCACGCTTGCGACGCGCTCGACGGGAATCGTCGTAGTCATACAGCGATCTCCGCTCGAAGATTCTTCAAAATCTCGTCAAGACTGTTGGAAGCGCCAGACAATCTGGACAAGCTGATCTCCCGCCGCCTCCTTCGCAAAGTCCGACCAGGTGGTGAGGTCGGGTGTCGGGCAGCACGCGCAGGCGCCTCATGGCTATGCAAGATAATAGTATCACTATCCTCTGCCGCGTATCCACCGGCAATCAGTCGGCTCGCCGATTGATTGTTTGCTGCGAAGAAGACTTCTGCAGAGCGCACCGCGCCGGCGAGCCGCAGCGCCCCACCCCCGGGATCGCTCAGGCCGCTCACCCTGCATTCCCAGAATCCCTCCGTCGCTGCGAGTGCCACGAGGGCAATCCCCAGTGCAAGCTCTTGAATCCCCGAACTGGAAAATCCGGGCTCGTGTAGCGATTTCGGGACGCTCGACATCGAGAGCGGACTATACAGCCCAGCGGCCGCATTGATTCGCCGGCCATCCCGAAAAAAGTTCATAGCGCGTCCCGCGAGCGAGAGCGCAGTCACCATGAACTGCTCGTACTGGTCCGGCAAGGCAGTTGCCGCAACCCCATTACGCAAGGTTCTCAACGCCGATCGCAACCGAGACTTCTCCGCGGCCGTCAACCCGGATGCTGATCCTTCAAGGAATGTTTCGAGCTTCGAGCAGACGACATGTAGCCAGAGGGCTGGCAGCAATGATCGACTGTAGGCCCGGAGCAAGGCCGACTTTTCGATTTCCTCGGACTTCGCAACATAGTCTGTCTTATAGAAATTCTGCAGAAGACTGAGCTGATCAGCCCCGACGGAATTTTCTGAAAGAACAACCGCGGGAGGATGAGTTGGGAACGATGCCGGCAGACTCTGCTGCGCGACGACAAAGATGTTTTGAATATTCGTGTCCTGCGCGGACAGCCCCAGCATCAATGTTGATTTTGAAATCGCAAGATCCAGGAGTTTGCCGGCTATGACCTTGTTTTCTGCCTTGTCAGCCCAGCCGTGGATCTGCGAGGCGCGACCAACGATGCGCTCTCGGTATCGCGCCTCGTCCTCGCCTCCGAGGACGGCGCAGCCATGAAATTTGTAGAACCTGGCCCTTGCGCTACTGTCCCTGACGTCCTCGGGTAAAATCCGGACCTGAAGCAACCCCACCGGAGAGCCTGCGATTGCGACAATTGCTTTTTCGATGAGCGCGTCCCAATTGGCGCTAGCAACATCAGATGCGACGCCCTCTGCAATTAAGGCTGCCAAACCGAAATGTTCCGGGCCAGGCGTAATTGAAGGGTCGCCGTAGCGTTCAACGACCTTTACCGCGTCCCAGACAAGATAGTCTGGCAATTCTCCCTGCGGATGCTGGTCTAGCATTCGCGAATAAGCGCCGGTCAAATTCTTCTTGATCCGGCCGAAGATCTTCCAGTCTGTTGCCGACTTGGCGTAGTCAATCTCCTTCCAATCCTCGGGCGAAAGGATCAAGTTAAGAATGCGGTCTAGGCTCCGGCGAAACTTGCAGGCGGCGTTCGTAGAATCAATCCGAATGCGCAAATGCTCGAGCACTTCACCAGCGACGCCCTCAAGACCGGGAAGCTTTCCAAGCGAGACGCCCGCACCGAGCCAAATCGCGTATTGATCATGCGCGATCCCGGCCGCAAACTCAGCGAAATCACCATCCAACAGAGCAAGGGTTTCGACGATCGTTATATCCAGGGCCGTCGGCACGGTCAGATATCCATGTCTCGTGGTCGAGCAAACGCGCATTCCATCATCACCGCTAGATCTCTCCCTCCCGTGCCTGCTTCGTTCATTCGACTACCGCATCAGCTTGGCAACTTACCTCCTTGTTAGCAAACCTTTTTGTCCTTTGAAACTGATCCGGAATTGGCTCCTTGTAACGGCCGACGATTCATCGAGACCTTCGAACCAAACCAGCCAGTGCCCGAGCAGCGCGGACGATAAAAGCGGATCGATCTGAGAACATTTACTCCGCCGAACAATCGTCAATATCTTCCAAAATTGTGCTGCTATTCAGAGAAGCGTCAGACGTCGACGCATTCGTTAATGTTCGGAAGCGACGATTGCCTGGTTCGAGACTCTGAACGCGAGCTTCCATGTTGAAAAGTGATTCGGTCAGGTCGGTATCTAGATTGTCATCAGCACTGCAGAGGCAGGGCCTGAACCGCCTTCGTATTTCACGCAGTCGTAATGAAAACTTGGTCAAATTTGGTCGGGGGACGATCGTAGGTGACTCGCCCGCCGCCCGGCACTGCGTCTCTTTGGCCGTCGCAGCGGTCCTGACTGATGAGGTTCAAGCACAAATTCGATGCGGGTCTATAGGTATGTCTTTCGGTACGGGAAAATGGGCGTTGAATTTCTGAGGTTCATACGTTTCTTGATCAGCTTCTCCGTCGGAGCACCATCCAACCGATGAGTGAACGACGAATACATCCAAGATCAACCAAGTCGGTCCGGCGCCATCAGGTGGATTGCAGTGTGCGAACCCGCGTGCGAACGAAAAGTGCACGTATCTGGTGCGGTTTCTGGTGCGGTCGTCGCGCTGAGGGCAGCGGAGAGCAAGCAAATTATTGATATTCTTGGTGGGCCCGGCAGGACTCGAACCTGCAACCAGACCGTGATGAGCGGCCGGCTCTAACCATTGAGCTACAGGCCCCGCCGCTGAAAGGCGACCGCGCGGCGGCGCCGGGATCGTCTACAGGTTGGCCGGCATTCCGGCAATCCCATATCGCTTCAAGCGAAATAGGGACTAGCTCGCAGTCGGCATTCAGCTTTGCAGGTCAAAGCTCGCGAGCCGCCGACCGGTCGAGGATCCTGATCCCGCGTTGCGTATTGTCGCCGTCGGACGCAGAATTCCTGAATCGAAAGCCCGAAAACAAAGAACTTCGACTTTGGCTCTACCGCGGCGAGCCGAAACAGTAGCGCGCGCTCAATCGGTCAGGGAACAGGCGCTCGTAGGCGGCAACACACGAGGTGCAACCCTGCGATGGCGCTTGAATTCGGCGTCCGGGAGCTCGTTTTTGTAGCGCATTCGTGTCCACGCGACTCTGAGTTGGTCGCTGCGTCGGTCCGTCGATGTGATGCAAACCAGATAGATGGGGCTTCTCAGTCACGGAGTTTATCGTTCCGCGCCATGAGGCATTCCCAACAGAAATTAATTATCTGGCGGCACGAATTGAAACAGGCATTCTTATTTTTCCTCCGCGGTTGACGCTGGTCGGCTACTCTACAATGTTGGAGTGCCATGACGCGTTCATGGCTACCGAAAATTGAGAAGAGTGCGATGCCGTTTTTGACCTTCCGGTGCACCTCTACACGAACCGCATGTGCCGCGTGATGACGTCAGTGCTTGAACGTGAGCTTCACCTTGGCTTGAACCTGCATGGCGCTGGGGGACATACCGCAGCGTGGCGGTGGCCCGGAAATTCTCCCGGCGCATTTTACGATATTGAGCATTACGTACGAGCCGCGAAGCACGCCGAGCGTGGAAAGCTCGACGCGGTTTTCCTCGCCGACACGCCAGCGCTCGATCCAGCAATCGACAAACACCCGCCGCTCAACGGCATCGAGCCGACGATTACACTTGCCAGCATTGCCCGAGAAACAAAATTTGTCGGCCTGATCGGCTCGGCATCCACCACCTACAACGAGCCATATAACCTCGCGCGCCGATTCCAGTCGCTTGACGTTGTCAGTGGCGGCCGTGCGGCCTGGAACGCAGTTACGACGTCCAATGTCTATACGGCCAGGAGCTTTGGCGGCGACGAGCTGTCACGTGATGACCGCTATCGCCGCGCCGAAGAATTTGTGGAGGCGGTGCGAACCCTTTGGCATGGCTGGGGAGAAGGCGCTATTATCCTGGATCAGGCCGCGGGGCGGTTTGGTGATCCGAGCAGGCTGCGGACGACGAGGCATGCCGGCGAGTTCTTCGACATCAGCGGGCCACTGACACATCCCGGCTCAAGACAGGGGCAGCCGGTTATTTTCCAGGCCGGCGGATCGGATCAAGGGCTTCAGTTCGCGGCCCGAAGCGCCGATGCCGTGTTCTCATCGACAGGCGATTTGGAAATCGCCCTGCGCGAGGCCGATCGCCTCAGGTCGTTTGCTTCTCAACATGGACGACGGGCGCCCCTTGTGCTGCCGGGTATCGTCACGTTCGTCGGCGGAACCGAAGAGGAAGCAATCAAGCGCAAGGCGGAGCTTGACGATCTAATCAACTTTGACGTTGCCCTTGATGCGCTGGCCAGTCGTTTCGGCTTTCCTGCCGAAAGGCTGAAGATCAACGAGCCAATCGACCTCAGCTTACTGCCGGGACATGCGGACGCTGCTTTTTCCATTGGCCAGCATCGCACTGTGGAAGCTCTCGTGCGCTCCGGCAAAACAGTCCGCCAGATCATCGTAGAGGCGCCTGCTTACGGGCACCGAGTGCTGGTCGGATCGCCGGAACAGATTGCCGCATGCTTCGAAGAGTGGTTCCGGGCTGGCGCAATCGACGGGTTCAACGTCATACCTGATGTTCTGTCCGACGGTACGCCTGCGTTCGTCGATCACGTTGTTCCCGTTCTTCAGCGGCGCGGCTTGTTCCGCTCGGATTATCGCGGCGAAACGCTGCGCGAGCACCTCGGCATCCCACTGCAGGGCGAGCGCACCGACCAGGTCTCCGCCGCCTGAGTGCTTCTCCTTTATCACATTCGGAGCTTATCATGTCCAAGCCGGCTGCCGCTCATGCGGCGTTTCTTCTCAAAAGTCTGAATCGTCGTGTGAAGTCTCGCGCCGCAGTCATCGCCATCGCGATGTCTGGCCTTTCGATTGCGGATCCGGTGCACGCGGAGGGCGCTTCGGCTGGCAAGCCGCAATCGGGTGGGACTATCCGGTACGGACACTTCCAGGAGCCGCCGTGCCTCTATGGTGGTTGGGTGCAGCAGTGGTACCTTCAGCGTCAATTCAGCGACAATCTGGTCGCCAGGGCTGAAGACGGAAGGATCCTGCCTTGGCTTGCGACCGCCTGGACCATCTCGGATGACCGCAAAACTTACACCTTCCAGATCAAGCCCGATGTCAAATTCACGGACGGGACGTCTCTGGACGCCCAGGCGGTCGTCGATAATATCAATGGATGGCTGAGCGACAGTCCGGAGCTCGAGAACCCCACAGCCGGTCCTTATCTCAGGGGCATCTTCGAGTCCGCGGCGGTTGCCGACCCGCTGACGTTCAAAATCACGTTGAAGACGCCGTTCGAGCCGCTGCTGAATGTCTTTGCGCAGTCCTCGCAAGGCATCTTGTCGCCGACGGCGCTTAAGCGTGGCAAGGCCGTGAACTGCGAAAGCCCAGTTGGTTCGGGTCCGTTCATCGTAGAGAAATGGAACCGCGGCAGGAACGTCATATTCCGTCGAAACCCAAACTATAATTCGGCGCCGGCCACTGCCAAGCATCAAGGCCCAGCCTATGTCGAAGGAATTGAGTGGCGTTTTCTCGCTGACCCCACGATACGCTACGGCTCACTTCTGACCGGCGAATCCGACGTTGTCTATCATATCCCTGCCGTCAACTGGCAGGATGCCAATTCCCGGTTCAAGATCGTGCGCCACCTCACGGGTGGAACGCCGCTTCGGCTTGCGTTGTTCTCCGAGAGACCGCCGTTCGACGACGTGCGTGTCCGGCAGGCTTTTGCTTACGCCTCGGACCGACGTGCTGCCGTGCAAGCGGCGTTTCTTGGCTCACTGCCCTATGAGGGCAATTTCGCTTTGAGCCAAAGCTCGCCGGAATATGTCAGCGAGCTCTCAAAATCCTATTCCTATGACATCGAGAAGGCGAACAAGCTGCTCGATGAGGCTGGCTGGGCGGAGCGCGATGCAAACGGCATTCGCAGCAAGAACGGCAAAGCGCTGATCATACGCATCACCTACACCAATGCCTTTTCGCCTCCCGACGGCGATCAGGTCCTGCAGATCATCCAGCAGCAAGCGAAGGCCGCAGGGTTCGACGTGCGGCTCCAGCCGACCAACCAGGCTGATTTCTGGGCAGGAAAGAATCTTGGTCCAAATGACTATGAGGTCGTTCCACTGTATTGGGTTGCGCCTGGCGCCGAGATCTATCGTATTTCGTACAAGCCTGACCTGAATGGTGTCCGCAATCCCTTCAATCCATCCCGCTATCAGGATCTGCCCCTGTGGGACATCATTCAGAAGGCTGAACAGGCTGGTGACAAGGCGCAACGCACCGCGCTTTATCAGCAGGCGGAACGGCGGATTATCGAGAACGCGCCGTCCCTGAGCTACACGGTTTTGGACGTCACCCTCGCTTTAGCCGATAATGTGAAAGACATCTGGCTCGACAGCGGGTCGGTGGGCGAGCCCGTTTTCTCGGACGCATATTTCACCGACAAGAAATGAATGCGGTGAAGACGATAGGCCATCAAAGCCTTTGGCTAGCGCGCCGGCTCTTGTCCGGCCTGATCGTGGTTTGGGCCGCGGCGACATTCACCTTCTTTGTGCAGTTTCTGATGCCCGGGGAACGCGCCCAGATCATCTTCAATGCAAATAGCGGAAACGTGGGAGAGATTCCTCGGGACCAGCTACTCGCCATCAATGCCAAATATGGCTTCGATCAACCCGTCTTCGTGCAATACGGAAAGTATGTAAGGGATGTGATGCACGGAGACCTTGGGCAGTCCTACGTCCAATATCAACCTGTCACAGACCTGATTGCGCGCCAGATCGGACCAACGATTGCGCTCGCTTTTGCCGCCATGTTGACCGCCTGGATCATCACCATCACGACCACGGTTCTTTTCGCCGGGCGTAACAACATATGGTCCAAGGCGCTAGGCGGGTTTCAGGTCTTCCTGGCAACCCTGCCGCCCTATTGGCTGGCGACAATCCTGCTGGTCGTTTTCGCGATCCAGCTTCGCTTGTTTCCTGTCGTGGGCGGCAACACCCTCATGGGCCTCGTTCTGCCTACGATGGCCCTGGCCTTGGAAATCTACGGCTTCCTTGGTCAAGCGGTCTTGAGCGGATTCACGCGGGTTCTTGATCAGCCTTTCATCACCTCATCGAGAATGCGCGGCACAGGTGATCTCAGCCTCCGTCTACGTCACGCTTTGCGCCATGCGGCCTTGCCGGGGATCACCCTTTCCGGCTGGATCATAGGCAAGCTGCTGTCGGGCGCCGTATTGATTGAAGCGGTCTTCGGCCGTCAGGGGCTCGGCGGCGTCCTTGTCGCAGCATCGTCCACACGCGATGTCCCGGTCGTGTCAGGGGTGATCCTGGTTTCAGCTGCGCTGTTTGTCGCCGCCAGCTTGATCGTGGATCTCACGATACAACTCGTCGACTCGAGGATGAAAGAGGCATGAGTTTCGCCAATGGCTCCCCGGGACATACAAAAGCGTTCATCACTGCAAGAGTGCTGACGGGCGCCCGTATGTTTCCGGTTCCGGTCTATATCGCGACTGTCTTCACGGCCTTCTTCCTCATCGCGGCGATTGCGCCGAAACTGCTTCAGACGCATGATCCGTTGGCGCTGAGCTTGATGTCACCTCTCAGGGCCCCTTCATTGACGCATTGGCTGGGGACGGACCAGTCCGGACGGGATCTCTATTCCCGCATCGTGGCGGGGACAGGTCAGTCTCTCTCCATTGGGCTGGGTGCGACTGCGCTCAGCCTTGCCATCGCGCTCATACTCGGCGTGACGGCGGGCCTGTCTGGCGGCTGGATCGACAACGTGCTCAGCCGGCTCTTCGACGCCCTGTTCGCTCTCCCCACTCTGTTCCTTGCGCTTCTCTTCGTTTCGTTGTTGGGCACCTCGGTCTCGACACTGATTATCGCGGTCGGCCTTGGAACATCGCCAGGATATGCACGCATGGTGAGGGTGCAGGTTCTGAGGGTCAAAGCTACTGGTTATGTTGAGGCGGCAAAGGCGTTAGGCCACTCGCCCAGGGGCATCCTGTTCAAGCATATCCTCCCCAACGCAATCAGCCCGCTTGCGACAATGTTCACGCTCGGTATCGGGCAAGCCATCATTTGGGCATCCGGCCTTTCGTTTCTCGGCTTGGGAGTTGCGCCCCCGTCATCGGAATGGGGCGCACTGCTCAATGCCGGGCGCAACTACGTAATCTATGCATGGTGGCTCGAGGTCATGCCCGGGATCGCCATCGCTACCTTCGCGCTCTCAGTGACTGTCATCGGCCAGTACGTGCAGCAACGCCTGGAAGGAAGGATCGAGCTTCCATGAACGTGACCTATCCCGCAGCTTCCTTCCGGCAAAATGCCACAAAGCCCCCGGCTAGCGACCCGTTGCTCACCGTACAAAACCTCAACGTTTCCTTCGGGCCGGCGCATTCGCGGCGAGCTGTGGTCAAGGGGGTCTCTTTCAGGGTTGAGGAAGGCCGGTGCGTCGCGATCGTCGGTGAATCGGGATCAGGCAAAAGCGTTACGGCCCGGACGCTGGTTGGTCTGACCGGGGCGCGATCTCATGTCCAAGCTGACCGCCTGACTTTTCAGGGGAAGAATATCGATCGACTCGGTGACAGGGAATGGAGAGCCTTGCGCGGCAAGCGCATTGGCTTTGTGTTACAGGACGCGCTGGTGTCGCTCGATCCGCTGAGACCGGTTGGCAAGGAGATCGGTGAAGCACTAAGTGTTCACCGTGCAATCAGGACACGCGCAGACTTGACGGAACGGGTAGTTGAGCTTCTGAATCTCGTGGGCGTGCCCGAGCCGGCGGTCAAGGCGCGGCAGCTTCCACATGAGCTTTCAGGCGGGCAACGGCAAAGAGCCTTGATTGCGACGGCAATCGCACTCGATCCAGCTCTTTTGATCGCAGATGAGCCCACGACGGCGCTGGACGTTACGATCCAGGCGCAAATCCTGGATCTGCTCAGCGAAACCCGCCAACGCGGCAAGGCCATGATTCTCATCAGCCACAATCTTGCCGTGGTATCGCAGATGGCCGACGAGGTTATTGTGATGCGACACGGCGAAATCGTCGAGCATGGCTCATCAGAACAGATTTTTGGTGACCCGAGACATGATTACACGCGGGGCCTCCTCAAGGCGATCCCATCCGTCCGGTCACGCGGGAGCCGTCTTTCGTCCTCGACGGCGCCGCGCTTCATCTCGGCTGAAGGAGAGACCAGAGCGCTGACCCAGTCGAATATGGCACAGCGTTGTAGTCCCCTGCTTGAGGCGGAACGGCTCGTCAAGCGCTTTCGCGGACCGGATGGCAAGCTGCGTACCGTCGTCAATGACGTCTCGTTTCGCCTCGGCCATGGAGAGACGCTAGGCATCGTCGGCGAGTCAGGGTCTGGGAAGACGACCGTGGCACGCATGGCGCTCGCGCTCGAAAGGCCGGACCAAGGAGAGGTGACACTCGAGGGTTCGCCGTGGACTGCAGCGACTGAGAAAGAGCGCCGCCAGCGGCGATCGGATATCTCGGTCATCTACCAGGACCCACTAAGTTCATTCGATCCGCGTTGGACCATCGAGCGTGTCATTGATGATGCCTTGGCCAGACGTAGCGGAAATCCCCTCGACAGAGCCAGTCGACAATCGGAGGTCAGCGAGCTGCTTGATCTCGTGGGTCTGTCACCAAACTTCAGGACCGGGCGTCCACTGGAACTGTCGGGCGGTCAACGCCAACGGGTTGCGATCGCGCGCGCAATTGCTCCGCGCCCCAAGATCATCGTGTGTGACGAGCCGGTCGCGGCACTTGACGTATCCATTCAGGCGCAAATTCTCGATCTGCTTGGAGATCTCAAGTCGCATTTGCGTGTCAGCTATCTATTCATCTCGCATGATCTCGGCGTCGTGCACCACCTCAGCGACCGCGTTCTTGTCATGCACCATGGCGTGGCCGTCGAAGCCGGTGGAGCGGACGACGTATTTTTACGGCCTTGGCAACCCTATACGAGGAAGCTGGTCGCGGCCGTTCCACAATTGCACTTCCAGGCGGCATAAATTTCAGAGGCCAGCCGCACATGTCGGCTCAGCGGGAGGGTGACTGCGCGGGCCAGTGCTGTGGAAGGCAGGAATGTCGGGCCGTGTCCATGCAGCATCCGCGCTGGCTGAAACCCCGTCCCCCTGTTCGGACCATGCAAATGCCCGTCCTCGAAGGGCTCCACTGCGAGACGTCAATCCACAAGATGCGACGACCGATCAGCGCACCGGGTCAGGTGGGTCTGGCGTCGTTTGGGCGACTCACGTTACCCATCATTCCCGACCACATCACTGCACAATGGGAATGAAATGTTTGCAGCAACCCGTGAACTGCCGGCCTCTGGTTACGCACTTGAAGTGGATGGCCGACTCAAGGCCGAATTTGCAACCAGAGACGGCGCCAGGGCAGGCGGAGAAGAACTCAAGAAGCGCTTTCCCATGCTTCAGATCAGGATCTATGACGCGCAGACGCAAGCGCGCGAGGACATCTAGATCCGCGGACTGGCGGATTTTTCCGATTCGCGTGTGCGGCTTCCGCCGCACCGGGCTCTCGTGGACCGAGCTGCCTTGCGTCTCGGCCGCCGTGCGGCGTCGATCCCTCGCGCTAGGAGATGCGGAGCTCCCCGCCGGGGGCACTCGGGAAAGGGGCTCGCCTCTCGGCGATCGCTATCACTGCCCCGTTCCCGGGTGCCGCTATTGAACCGGTCTCGTCGCTGCACTCGGACCCGCGTGCCCCTTCGGGTCGCTATGCTCACGCTCTCCGGGTGCCATTTTGCCTTGAGGCGATGCGCCCTTGGCGCACGCCTGGTAGGTTTGGGCCCCAAGGCACCTAAAGGCCAAGTCCCGAAGAATGAAATAGAAGGCCGAGCGCGTCGCAGATTTTGCATTCTGTCATCTGTGTGCGTGCAGCGCGCTCGCTAACCGAACCACGCGGCCGCTTGGTCAAGTGGCGTCGCTTCCGTCCGAAGAGGCTGAGAATAAGAGTTTTGGCCGGGTTTGCCGTGACGGGTCACAGGCCGCGAGAGAGGCTCGCGGCGCCCGCCGCGGAGATCCGCGATGCCCAGACACTATCTTCGGGCGTGCACTGGCGAGGACCAGACAAGCCTTTAAGGCAAAATCACCACAAAATTATCGGCGAGCTTGAAGCCGGCCACGTGCCGTGGGTGCAGTCTTGGGGGAGCCCAGAGGCGACGGCGTGCTTGGCCATGCCGAGAAGCGCCACGACTGGCCGTCAACATAGCGGCCTCAGGGAGCAAGGCTCATCGGCGGGTACCACAGCCAGGTCGCTTTTGGCCAGTCGCGCGTTCTGCTGGACTGGACGAGGCTGATCATGCCGAACGGACGTTCAATCGTCTTGGAGCGGCAGCCCGGCAAGGATGCAGCAGGCTATTCTGAACACAGCAGACTGTTCGAACCCATCGGAACCGCGGCATTGATACCGCACATGCTGGCTGGCGCAGTCGAAAACGGTCGGTGCGAGTACGAAGTGGTCAACGCAGAGCCGGTCGGGCCCGGGAAACCCCTGGCGTTGATTCGGAAAGCTCAAGCTGAGCAAGCGTCAAGATGAGCGGTGGCCAACGGGCCCGCGCGGAGCGCAGACCTGTTGACAGGGGCTATGGAGCCCCAGTTTGCCTTCGCCTTCACATTCGAAGGAACGAGCACACCGTCGACGCGAGGTGAAATTGCCTCCTGGTCGGAACTACCCGAGAGAGACAAGGTCGCGATTGGCGCCCTCAGTGCCGCGCAAAGAGCTCGCCGAGCGTTGCCTTGCGTCGACCAGGGAATCCTACGCGCTATTCATGCAAATCCTCGGAAAGAACGCGTTTTTCCAGCGTGATTGTCTGATAGTTCACCACCTTATCTCTCAGTCGTTGCCTGTCCCGCGCCATCGCGGCTGCTCTTTCAGGTGACGTCGCCCACTTGCGCGCCTCAGCAGGCCGGCCACTTGCAAGCGGACCAGCAGCCGTTATCGCGCGCCGTTGGAGTGCCTTGTGCGTTCAGGCCATCATCCCTGCCTACGCCGGCTGCCCTTAGACTTTGATCGCGGGGGCGACATATCAACCGGTGCAGCCGCAGCGCAGCCTCCTCAGACCGTTTCGCGAAGAGATGCTCTGGCGCGTGGGACCTTCGAAAGATAAACCGAGGCGAGGCCGTGAAGTCTCCGCTAGCCCTGCGGGACCAATTCTCTGCCATTCTAGACCGGATAGGTGCATCATGAACGCAGTGACGGTGGGCTTTGGGGCGCAGACCGCGACCACGACGCTGCAAAGGTTTGTCCGCTTTGTGCGCGGCTCCGGTAGCCTGAGCGTGGCCGACAAAGTCTATTCCATCGCCGGATTTTTGACGATCGTCACAATGTTTCTGTTGGTGATGTCGGTCCAATGCGTGCGCCTGCAGACGAACTATCGGCACATGCAGATCGATTCGGCGTCGGCTGCCGTCAATATCGGGCGCGTCAACGCCCTGATCTACGCGATCGTGATGGAGTCGCGCGGGATCTACATGTCCACCGAACCGGCGAAAGTAAAGCAATTCGCGGACGAGTTGGTCAAGTGCAGCGGCGAGCTCACGGCGGTGATGATGCGCTGGGGGCAGACTGTCCATCCCGACGATCTCGAGCAATTCGAGGCGTTCAAACAGCGAGTGATGCAGTTCATCGACTTTCGGCTGGAACTGGTGCGGCGGGGGCTCGAGATCAGTCCGGCCGCGGCTCGTGAATGGGACGATAACCAGGCCAATCGCACCGTGCGCAGCAAGCTCAATGCTGACCTCGAGGCACTGCAGCGATCCTACGATAAGCGAGCCCGCGAAGCCGACCAGCTTGCTGACGAGAACCGCTATGCGGCCTGGTACCTGTTCATGCTTGGACTCGCGGCGCTGGTCCTTGCCGCGATCAACGTCCTCGTCATGCGCGACTCCGTGGTCGGGCGGCTCTCCGATATCGCGCAAGCAACCGACCGGATCGCCGCAGGAGACATCAAGAGCGAGGTGCCGCATCTGATGCGGCACGACGAGATCGGGCATCTGGCCCAACATGCAGCACTTCCGTGATGCCATGCAAAAGATTCTAGAGCTGGAGCAGCTCGAGTTCAACACGGCGCAGCAACGCGACGCCGCTATAACCCAGCGCGACCAGTTCAACGACAAGTACCAGGCCAAGAAGTGGCAGTTATCGGCGGCGATCAACAGCATGCCGCAAGGCCTCATCATGCTTGACGGCAGGGCCAATGTCGTCGCGATGAACAATAACTATCGGCGGATCTACAATCTGCCAGAGACGATCAGGGCTGGCTCTACGCTGGAGAAAATCCTGCAGCATCGTATCAAGAGCGGGCTCTTCAGCGACGACATCGCGAAACATCTCGCGGCGATTGTCGATCGAATCGCCCGGCGCGAGCCGACCGCCTATGAGATCGCGCTAAATGACGGCCGCACCATCAATATCTACGAGCGTCCGATGGATGGCGGCGGGTGGGTGTCCGTGCATGAGGACGTCACCGACCTGCGACATGGCCAGCGGATGTTGGAGAGGACTGAGCGTCTGCTGGCCACCATTGTCGAGAACGTTCACGAAGGCATCATCGCCAAGGACGCGCGCACCTTGCGTTACCTCTTCGTCAACAAGGCGGCGGAGAAGATGATCGGCATGTCGCGGGCCGAAATCGTCGGCAGGACCGCGCGCGAATTGTTCTCCCCGGAGGCGGCCGACTTGATCGAACGGCGCGACCGGCAGTTGCTTGCCCAGAAGCAACAGTTCGAACCCATTGTCGATACTATCGACAGCCCCGTTCGCGGACGGCGTGTGATCTGTGCGCGACGGCTGCAGATTGGCGGCGCCGGAGAGCAGCCGCACACCTTCGTGACTATGGTCGAGATGGGAGCGGATCGCGAACGTCAATAGGGCGATCACACGTCGCCCCTCCTGAGTCGACCGCGCCGGAACTGGACTCGCGGGTACAGTGGGATGCTGCTACCCCGAGGAGGTATCCGGCGAAAAACGCCGGCATTGTATGCATCTGCGCAGGATTTTGTCTCTCCAGCGCTGCTCATTGCATCATTCGAGATCAAAACCTGGCTACAGTCGCCGATTAATCGGGCGACGCAACGCGATCGAGCGTATCGCTTCGCCACGAGGGCGCACAAAGAGCCGAGCTCGTGCGCCCGGTGCCCGAAAATGCAGCCACATTTAGCAGAAACGGTGCCGCTCTTTACGTGCGGGCACGATGTTGCCGCACGAGCGTCCGCCAAAGGAGGCGAAAATGCAGAATAGCTCTCATAGCTCCGAAAACCGAGGGTGCTGTGCGGTGTGTGGTGGAAGGTTCGGGCTGATCCGCCATTACTGGTGGCGAACGGCCCTTTGCTCCAGGAAATGCGTCGATCGCTTCAACGCCCGGCGGGAGGCAGACCAGAAGTGGCTGCGCCGGCTGTTGGCGGCTCCTGCAGAATGCGAGACAAGCCCGAACGGAGCGCATTGCGTGCCATGCACACAGCAACCAGTTGCTTAACTGCAGGAAGCTGCGGTGGACTTCCGAAATGAACGACTAAAGTCCATCAGCGATGCGAGAGTTGCAGGGGCTCCGGCTCATGCCTGCGTTTCTTCGGATAAACGATGCAGCCCTGCATTGTGTGGTTGAGCTGACCGAGCATCTCGCGCTAGGCTTTGGAGCTCCTCGCCGGGGGCACTCGGGAAAGGGGCTCGCCTGCGGCGATCGCTATCACTGCCCCGTTCCCGGGTGCCGCTATTGAACCGGTCTCGTCGCCGCACTCGGTCTCGCGTGCCGCCTTCGGCGTCGCTATGCTCACGCTCCTGCGGGTGCCATCTCTCGAAGGCGATGCGCCCCTGGCGCACGCCTGATCAGGCCTGCAGCCTGGCAGATTGCGAAGAGTCTGAGAGTAAGAGTGCAGGCTGGGTTTTCGTGACGGGTTAGAAGCTGCGAGAGAGGCTCGCGGCGCCCGTCGCGGAGAACCGCGATGTCAAATCCTACTGTTCGCGCGCGCGCCGGCCAGGACCGGGCGAACCTCTATAACGAAATTACCGACAAGATCATTGTCGAGCTTGAGGCCGGACGCGTCCCCTGGGTTCAGCCGTGGGGTACGGCCGCGGCGAAAGCGCCGTTGGCCATCCCGAAAAATGCTTCGACCGATCGGTCCTACAGCGGGATCAACGTCCTTCTGCTCTGGGGAAGCACGATCGAGCATGGTTACAGCGGTCAAAGCTGGCTCACGTTTCGGCAGGCGCTGTCGCTTGGAGGCTATGTGCGCAAGGGGGAGCGTGGCACCGCGGTGGTCTACGCCGACCGTTTCGTGCCGCGCGATGAGAAACAGCGCGCCGCCGAGACCGGCGACGAAGCGCAGGCCATTCCATTTCTCAAGCGATTTACCGTTTTCAACACGGACCAATGCGACGGACTCCCCGGCGAGATCGCGACCGCGGCTCCGCCACCGCCGCCAGGTCTGATCGAGCCTACCGTGGAAACTTTGATCAGGGCCACCGGGATCACATTTCGGATTGGTGGCGATCGCGCATTCTACGCGCCGGCCGAAGACTTCGTGCAGGTCCCGCCGCCGCAGGCCTATTTCGAGCCGATCAATTGGCACCGCACCGCGCTGCATGAACTCGGCCACGCGACCGGACATCGCTCGCGCCTCAACCGCGATCTTAGCGGATCCTATGGCACCAAGAAATATGCCTTCGAAGAACTGGTCGCCGAGTTGAGCTCCGCGTTCAGCTGCGCGTCGCTCGGGATCGTCCCGACCGTGCGCCATGCCGACTATATTGGCTCCTGGCTCGAAGTCCTGCGCGAAGACAATCGGGCTATCGTGCGTGCCGCCTCACAGGCGAGCAAGGCCGCGGACTATTTGCTCGGCTTCATTCCCGAGCCCATTGAGCACGCGTCGCTGGATTCGGCTGTTGCCGATCACGAGACGGCTTGATGCTTGGCCTCCTGTCGCCGCGCAAGAGTGAGAGGAGGGGGCGCTATTCGCGACGGGTTGGAAGCCGAGAGAGAGTCTCACGGCCGCCCGTCGTGGAGAGCCAAAATGACGAAAGCCGTACAAAAGATCACGCTGTCGCCTTCAAGGGACATCCCCTTCAACAAGCTCGTGCTCAGCCAATCGAACGTTCGCCGCGTCAAGGCCGGCGTTTCGATCGAGCAGCTAGCCGAGAGCATCGCGCAGCGTACGCTTCTGCAAAGTCTAAGTGTCCGGGCCGTCGTTGATCCTGATGGCAACGAGACCGGCATGTTCGAGGTACCAGCGGGAGGCAGGCGCTATCGCGCTCTCGAGCTCCTGGTGAAACAAAAGCGGATGTCGAGGACGCAGGCGGTGCCGTGCGTCGTTCGCGAAGGGGGCCTTGCCGAGGACGATTCGATGGCGGAGAACGATGAGCGGGTCGGCCTGCATCCGCTTGATCAGTTTCGGGCCTTCCAGACGCTCCGCGATCTCGGCATGAGCGAGGAAGACATTGCCGCGCGCCATTTCGTGAACCCTGCGATCGTCAAGCAGCGCCTGCGCCTGGCGTCGGTCTCGCCGAAGTTGCATGACGTCTATGCCGAAGACGGCATGACGCTCGAGCAGCTCATGGCGTTCTCAGTTACTGCGGATCACGCCCGCCAGGAGCAAGTCTGGGAGAACCTCAGCCGTTCCGGTTATGACGAGCCATACCAGATCCGCCGCATGCTCACCGAGAACACAGTGCGCGGGTCCGATCGCCGGGCGCAATTCGTGGGCCTCGACGCCTATCAGCAGGCGGGTGGCGGCGTTCTGCGGGATCTGTTCGAGCACGACGACGGCGGTTGGCTTCAGGATATCGTGTTGCTCGACCGCCTCGTGATCGAAAACTCAAAGCCGAAGCTGAGACGATTGCTGCCGAGGGCTGGAAGTGGATCTCAGTCGCCGTAGAGTTCTCCTACGGTCACACACAAGGCCTCCGGAAAATCGAAGGAAAATCTGTCGATCTCTCGCCTGGGGAGCGGGCCACCATCGATGCCCTGAACACCGAGCAAGCCAAGCTTGAAACCGAATACCAGGATGCCGACGAATTGCCCGAAGAAGTCGATCAGCGCCTCGGCGAAATCGAGTCGGCGCTGGCGGCGTTCGAGAACCGGCCGATGCTTTACGATCCGGCGGAGATCGCCCGGGCTGGTGTCTTCATCAGCATCGATTCCGAAGGACGGCTCTGCGTGTATCGTGGTTACGTCCGGCCTGAGGACGAAGTGCCGGCAACCGATCCTGATATCGCGCAGGCCGCCGATCCGTCGTCGAACGAAGGGAAGGAGCCCAGCACTTCAGTCCAGCGCACGGTCATCGCAGTCGCGGGTAGTGCGCCTGATGCCGAAGAAGAAGATGACGACGCGGCCAGGCCTCTGCCGGATCGGTTGATCACCGAGCTGACGGCGCATCGCACGTTGGCATTGCGCGACGCGCTGGCAGAAAATCCTGCGATCGCGTTCCAGCGGTGCTGCACAACTTCGTGCTGACGGCCTTTTACCGGTTCGCGTCATCCGGAAGCTGTCTAGAGATCGGCCTTCGCACGCCGAACTTTCCTGCCCAAGCTCCGGGGCTGAGGGAAAGCGCCTCCGCCAAGGCTGTCGAGGCGCGGCACGAGGCCTGGAAGGCGCGGTTGCCGAAGAGGGAGAACGATCTTTGGGATGCGCTAACGGCTCTCGATGGTGGTGCACAAGCATCGCTGTTCGCCCACTGTGCATCTTTTGCGGTCAATGCCGTCTATGAGCCGGCCAATCGCTACAATCAGGCTCGCGTCTCAGCACACGGCGTCCGCACGCGTCTCGACCGCGCTGATGTGCTGGCGCGGGCGGTCGGGCTAGACATGGTGCAGGCAGGGTGGAAGCCCTCCGTCGACAACTATCTCGGCCGGGTCACCAAGCCGCGCATTCTGGAGGCCGTACGGGAGGCTAAGGGCGAGTCGTCGGCTCAACTGATCGACCATCTTAAGAAGGCCGACATGGCCAAGGAGGCCGAGCGCCTTCTGGATGGCTCAGGCTGGTTGCCGGAGCCGCTGCGTCTCGTCGATCCCGATGCAGCGCCAGTGGGGCAGGAGGGCGAAGCGGGCCGGCTGCCCGAATTCCTCGCCGACGATGAGGATCAGGAAAACGCCAGCGACGATGATCCGCACAGCTCGACGCGGCTGAATGAAATTAAGGAGCGGGATGGCACGGCCGTCCCGCAGTAGCGCGGGGGACCGGCGTGCGGCGCCGGTCCCTATTTTTATGCCCGAGGTCTGAGAGGGAGAGCGGGCCGGGAAGGGTTTGAGCCGTCCAGGTCAGAGGAGAGCGCCTGGCGGTTCGACCCCTTCCTGCTCTCCGAAAGAATTCCTGCCATGACCGAATCTCTCGTCGGCGGCGCTGCCGCCGCGCCGCTTTCGTTGCGCGCCGCTGCAACTTTCACCTCCGCCGCCGTCAGGGCAGCGCGACAGCTCCTGACCGAGTTCGAACGCGGTAGGGGCATCGATGCCGCTGTTCTGCGTAGCGCCATGGAGGCTGCGTTCGGCGCCTCCGACGCGGCCGGCGCCTGGAACTGGAAGACCGCCTATGACGTCTGCGAGGCGGCAACCGTTCTGTTCCTTCGTAAGTTCGGACCGGCCATACGGGCCAGGGCTGGCTCGACGGCCGCCATGCTGCCGATGCTGGCGAAAGTCGCGAACCGTCTGCCGACCCACACGCGGCGTTCCGAGGACAGTCAGGCGCTTCAGCAATTCTCGACGCCGATCCCGCTTGGGCTGATTGCATGCACCGCAGCCGCCATTACATCCGCCGATCGCGTTCTGGAGCCTTCTGCCGGGACCGGTTTGCTCGCCATCTTTGCCGAGCTCGCCGGCGGCGACTTGGTGTTGAACGAGTTGGCCGAGAGCCGGGCGGGATTGCTCGAGCATCTATTCGCGGATGTTAACGTCACGCGGTTCGATGCTGCTCAGATCGATGACCACCTCGACGCGAGCGTTGTGCCGAGCGTCGTTCTGATGAACCCGCCGTTCTCCGCGGTGGCGAATGTCGATCGACGAATGGCGGACGCCGCCTTCCGGCACATCGCTTCGGCGCTCGCGCGTCTTCGCGATGGCGGACGCCTCGTCGCCATCGCTGGCGCGGGCCTTGCGCCGGATAACCCGGCGTGGCTAGAGGCCTTTGTTCGCCTTCAGGAGCGCGGACGGGTCGTGTTTTCTGCCGCGATCGACGGCGCCGTCTACGCCAAGCACGGCACTCAGACGGACACGAGGCTGCTCGTCATCGACAAGTTACCCGCTGCCGATCCGAAGGCATTTCCCACCTCGCAAGGCATGGCCGGCGATGTCCCCGCCTTGCTCGAGTGGGTCACCCAGCATGCGCCCCCGAGGTTGCCCGTCACTGCGCCGGTCGTAGCCGACGTCATTAGGCGCCCTGCAATCTCCCGATCGGCCGGCGCCATTGCACCCAGCCCCTCATCCACTTCGGGGAGCGCGCCAGAAGGTGTGGAGCTTGCGTACAAGATCGTCGAATGGTCGCCGCCGGAAAGCGCCCGCCTCACCGATGCGCTCTATGAGGAGTTCGGATTGCAGTCGATCCGTATTCCCGGATCGTGTGCACATCCGACCAAGCTCGTGCAGTCGGCGGCGATGGCGACCTCATCGGTAACTGGAACAGTCTGGCGCGCATCGTCTTCGAGAGCTTTGCCGGTCTTGGCCTGAAAGCATCAGGCGCAAGCCTCTCCGCATCGGATTTCCTGAGACCTGGAAAGATCGCTCAAGTCGGACTTGATGCCGGCCGACCGCTCCTCGATTCGATCTCCAACCTGATGGGCTACATCAGCTTTTTCGAAAATTTCGTCCAGATCGTGGTTCTTCTGTTCGCGTGGGTCGTGGTGCTGCTCGCCTTCTTCATTTTGGCGATCCAGCTCTTCGTCACCCTGATCGAGTTCAAGCTCACGACACTGGCCGGGTTCGTGCTCATTCCCTTTGGCTTGTTTGGCAAGACCACCTTCGCGGCGGAGCGCGTTCTGGGCAACGTCATATCTTCCGGCATTAAGATCCTGGTCCTGGCCGTCATCGTCGGCATCGGCTCCACCCTGTTCTCGCAGTTCACCGCAGGTTTCGGCGGTGCACAGCCAACCATCGAAAACGCGATGACGCTGGTGCTCGCGGCGCTTTCCTTGCTGGGCCTCGGTATCTTCGGTCCGGGTATCGCAAACGGCCTGGTGTCGGGCGGCCCCCAACTCGGCGCCGGCGCCACGATTGGAACAGGCCTTGCTGCTGGCGGCATTGTTGCGGCTGGCGCGGGACTTGCCGCTGGCGGTGCCGGTCTCGCTGGTGGTGCGATTGCTGGCGGCGCGCGCGGTGGCGGCGCTGTCATCAGCGGAGCAACAGCCGCCTATCGAAGCGGCGGCCTTGCCGGCGTCGCGGAGGCTGGCGCTTCGGCTGCGACGAGTCCTTTGCGTCGAGCAGCGGCCGCCTTCGGAGGTAGTCAAGCGGGCGAGCAGGGCGCGAGCGCACCGGCCGAAGGGCAGCCCGATTGGGCTCGCCGCATGAAGCGTGCTCAGACCATCCGGCATGGTGCCTCGGCCGCTGGCCACGCCGTCCGCTCGGGCGATCATGGTGGTAGCGGTTCCTCCGTCGATTTGTCCGAGGGAGAACGTTGAGACGCACCCCGCATCTCTGCCGCACACCAGCGCCTCAAACCCTTCCATCGCACGACTTGAAACCGATCACTCGATATCAGGGGCAACCATCGATGTTCAAACGGCCATCAGTTCACTACGGGCGCATGCCCGAGCCGATTACGCCTTATCAAAAGGCCGCGCAGGTTTGGGACGAACGCATTGGATCAGCGCGCGTGCAAGCCAAGAGCTGGCGCCTGATGGCTTTTGGCTGCCTGATGCTGTCAGCCGGTCTCGCAGGTGGCCTTGTCTGGCAATCGAGTCAGGGCTCGATCACGCCGTGGGTGGTCGAAGTCGATCATCTCGGTCAGGCTCAGCGGATTGCGCCGGCTAACATTGAATATCAGCCCACTGATGCGCAGATCGCTTATCATCTGGCACGCTTTATCGAGGATGTCAGAGGCCTACCGGCCGACGGGATCGTTCTGCGCCAAAACTGGCTGCGGGCCTATGATTTTACGACTGATCGCGGCGCCGCTGCGCTCAACGACTACGCGCGCAGCAACGACCCCTTTGCCAAGCTGGGTAAGGCGCAAATCTCTGTCGAGGTCTCGAGCGTCATTCGTGCGTCGTCGGAAAGCTTTCGGGTCGCATGGACCCAGCGCATCTACGACAATGGCGCCTTGAACTCGACCGAGCGCTGGACTGCAATTCTTACAATCGTGATCGAGACGCCGCGCGAAGCCGAGCGCCTACGCAAGAATCCTCTTGGCGTCTATGTCCGCGCCATCAACTGGTCAAAGGAGTTGGGTCAGTGACCAAGACGCCGTCTGACGTTCATTCGAAATGTTCCATTCAGCAAAACGGACTCAATTCGACTTGGCGCGGGTTCGTGAGCGCGAAGCGTGCACTTCTGTCCGCTCTTATGCTTTGCTCGTCCGTGCTCGGTGGGTGCGCGACATACATTCCGCCGGAGATCAGCTATGACACTGAAGTTCCTCCGCTGCCGGCGACGCCCGTGGCTCTCGACGACAGATTGCGACCGCTTCACGTTCCGCCGCTCTGGAAGCCGGCTCTCGGAGGCAAGTCGGCCGGGAAGGAAGAGGTCGAACCGGTGAGCCGGGTTGAGACGGCAAACAATGCGGCCAGGGTCGAACCGCGCAAGCGGGGGTATTTCAATGCGGCGCAAATCTACGCCTACAGTCCCGGGGCTCTCTATCAGATTTACGCCGCGCCGGGGCAGATCACAGATATCGCGCTCGAGGAGGGAGAACAGTTGACGGGATCAGGGCCGATCGCGGCCGGAGATACTGTACGCTGGGTCGTGGGCGATACCGAGAGCGGCAGCGGCGATACACGGCGCGTCCATGTCTTGGTCAAGCCGACCCGAGCTTCGATCGAAACCAACCTAGTGGTCAACACTGACCGGCGCACCTACCTGATCGAACTCCGATCCCGCGAACGGCCATACATGCCGTCTGTTGCCTGGTACTATCCTGAAACCGCACGGGAACGATGGCGTTCGGTCGCTCTGAAACCCGGTCTTCCGAACCCGGCGCAGCGCATCTCCCGCTATGCCATCGAAGGGGACAGTCCTCCCTGGCGACCGCTCGCCGCATATGACGATGGCCGCAAGGTCTATGTCGAATTCCCGCAAGGCATCGTGCAGGGCGAGATGCCTCCGCTCTTTGTCATCGGTCCAGACGGCAAGACCGAACTCGTCAACTATCGCGCTGACGGCAATGTATTGATCGTCGATCGGCTGTTTGCTGCCGCCGAACTGCGGCTTGGTGGTGAGCACCAGAAGAAGGTCAGGATTGTCAGAACCGGCGGGAGGCCGTCGTCATGAACTCTCGGAATGTAAACGAGCAAGCTATTCCGCCGGAGACACAAGTGGAGCCATCCGAGAGCTTCCGCTTGAGAGCAGAGCACACGCGCGTGACGCGGTTGTCGCGGAAGGTCTTGGCCGGCGGGAGCGCGGTTGCCCTGCTTGTCATCGGCGGAGCGGTGCTGTGGTCGCTGCAGAACAATCGCTCCCGCAATCAAGCGGCCGATGAGCTTTACAGTACCGACCACCACAATGTTGCCGACGGTATTACGACGCTGCCGAAGGACTATGCTGGCGTTCCGCGCCAGCCAATCCCGCAGCTTGGTCCGCCGCTTCCCGGCGACCTCGGTCGACCAATACTTGCTGCTCAAGGCCAGTCGCCGACGATCGGCACTGATCCAGACCAGCAGCGCCGGGATCAAGAGACTGAGGCAGCCCGCATCAGCCATTTGTTCGCTGCGACCAATGAAGGAGCGCGTCCGCCCACCGCTGCGGCGGTTGGAGGCGACCGCCTCGCATCACCAAGCGCAACGAGCACTGGCGAGGATAGATCTGCGCAAAACGGCCAGGACCGCAAGCTTGCCTTCGTGAATGCCTCCGTGGACCGTCGCATGGTAAGCCCTGACCGTGTCATCAGGCCCGCTTCACCATACATCGTGCAGGCCGGGACGGTGATTCCAGGGGCGCTGATCACCGGGATCCGATCGGACCTGCCAGGCCAAATTACCGCGCAGGTAACCGAGAATGTTTTTGACACGCCGACCGGTCGCTTTCTGCTCGTGCCTCAGGGAGCGCGTCTAATCGGCATCTACGACAGCCAGGTCACTTTCGGCCAGTCTCGCGTTCTGCTCGTCTGGACCCGGCTAATCATGCCGAATGGACGTTCTATAGTTCTCGAGCGGCAGCCTGGCGCTGACACCGCTGGCTATGCTGGCCTAGAAGACCAGGTGGACAATCACTGGGGCGAACTCTTCAAGGCTGCGGCACTATCGACGTTTCTCGCCGTCGGAACGGAACTGGGTGCCGGCTCGGACACTAACAGCAACGACAGCGCAATTATCCAGGCGTTGCGTCACGGCGCCTCGGACTCTCTAAACCAAACTGGACAGCAGGTAGTTCGGCGCGGTCTCAATATCCAGCCCACGCTGACGGTACGTCCTGGCTTCCCGATCCGCGTGATCGTGAATCGCGATCTGATCCTTCAGCCTTACGCGAGGTAGATGTTGTGTCGAAGTTGAAAATTGCTGCCGTTCCAGATGACAAACCGGTAAAGATCACTGCGGAGCTACCCGCAAGCGTACATCGCGATCTGCTTGCTTATGCGGATTTACTATCCGCCCAAAGTGGACAGATGGTTGACCCAGCGAAGCTTATCTCGCCCATGCTCTTCAAGTTCATGGCAACCGACCGCGGCTTCCTGAAGTCGCGGCGGCAGACTCGGCGGCTCGTAGAGAACGGATAGAGCTTCGCTAGATGACGTCATGGTCCCGGTCGCATCATCGTATGGCCAGTGTTGAAAAATGAGCTTCAGGCGACTGGCGGTAGTCGGGCCCTCTTCGTCGCGGCTCTATCATTCATGGCACAAAAACGGTCATATTCGTTGGATCAGATGAAAGACGAAACGCGTAGCTTAATCGCCAACGCCGCTGTAACAGCTCGGATCTTAGACTGGCCACCCGCAACAAGGTCTGGTACGGCGCATCGGCGCCGACGAAGTCGATAAGCGATTGGAGCGTCTCGCCGACATCCTCGTCGACTGCGTTGCCCACGGCGCCTCAGTCAGCTTTTTTGCCAGCGCTATCTCGACGACGTGCGTTGGCGTATTTGCGTAGCTTCGCAGCTCTTGGGCCGTCAGCGGGCAGCCGGCCGGGGCGACTTGCCGCTGAGCTAGGGCAACGGCTGTTCCTTCAGGTCGCCGTCGATCATGCGTTCGATGGTGGCTTCGTCGCAGCGCCGGTAATGTGGGTAGGCGCGCAGCATGTCGCTTCAGCGCGCCAGCGAACCGGCCGCGTACAAACCCGTGGCTTTCGATGCGGGTCACGGTGGTCTTGCCGCCCCGATAAGGCCCTTGAGGCCGATAACGATCATGGATAGAGGCTCCGATTGGGAGCCATACGGTCTCAATTGGTATAGATGCTTTCGAGCGTGTTTCGGTCGCACTTGGCGCCGCCCGATGACGAACGGACGAAGACATCAATTTCAGGCTCAAAAATAGCCGACCGGATTTTTTTCCTGAGCAGGCCCACCCCTGGGTTCCACGCCGATCCGAGAACAGAAAGTGCCTTTTGAAATTTTATATCTAGCAAAGTCGAGTGGTCGCGGGTCACCCGCGTAGGGGGGCCCGGAAGGACCCGCCGCTGCAAGAAGTTCGAGACCCGCGAAGGGGTAGAGATGCACTTCGTCGGACCGAGGGGGGACGCCATCTTTCCCAATGAAGACGCCATCGTGCACCTCAACTGCGGATCATGCTCGAACAGAACGAGGAATGCGCCGTCCAGCACGCCCGTTTCACGACGCTGGAAACAATCGCACCGTTCAGCGATGATCCAAGAGTCAGCCTTGCGGCTAACGCCCTCCGCTTGATCGGCGAGCTGCCCAAAGTCTTGTTGCCGTTCTTAACTCGGGCGGCTTCATGACGGCAGGACATCCCTGCTCGCCATCCGCGTTGTGACGAAATGCTGCGGCTGGCCAACGCTGTAGGGTGCGCTCGGTCTTTTTTCCTTGCGGCAGCTGAAACAGAAATATGGGGAGAAAGCGGCGCCCCTGGCGCCGCCTGATCGTTCTGGAGCACTAGGCACTGAACTCGCTTGGTCTTCAAGTTTGACCAACAGTTTCTCGATTAAGTGTGTATGACCACCAATGCTGGTAGGTCTCCCGAGGCCGCCTTGTCGCTAAAGTCCCGCTGTACCCTGAGGCGACGGGCCTCACGGGAAAGCCGGGTGGCTAGCCTTGTGCTCCCCGAGGCTGACTACTGTGCCAGCGGCGCTTGATAGGGACAGCGCCTTCCTTCCTCCATGGGAGGTGCCGAGTCATGTCGCTCCTGGCTCGCCGGCGAAGCGGATGCGGCAGAGATAGCGCATTTGTCCACCCTCCCCGGATGGATATGGGCGCCGAGCCGCATCCGCTGCTTTCCGTTCGCTTTGCGCCTCGCTGATGGGCCTGATGGAGCTTGGTAACGCATTTTGAGAAACGGGCACAATCGTCTTCAATACGACAAACCAACGTGGAGCTTGACCAACTGAACGCCACGGGCGTTTAGCGCGGAGCGGTTGCCGCTGATCGCAAGCGCGCCGAATGGCTATTGTCTGAGGCGTAAACGTCGTAATTGCTCTCAACTGCCAGCGGCCACATAGGCCGCCTTTCGTTGTAAATTGCTGCGCAGGTCTGTCAGCTTTCGGTAAGCCAGGCTCGATAAAGAATCGTTGGGTTTAACGGGAGCGTGGCAGGGACAGCGCATGAGCTGAAGGACCACCATGTGCTGAGTTACGCTTCCGTTAAGCTCATTGCAGTGCGGATGCGGCAGGGTTAGTGCCTCATGATGCCCCAGGCCGTCAGGCGCCGAACCGCGTTCGCACTGCTTCCAACTCACGAGTTAGTTCTCGTTTTTTGGCGGTTTCACTCGGTCCGCTGGCGATAAGCTCCCGATCAGCTTCTTGCCGCCGCTTGAAGCTGAGTTTGGAGCAGGTTAGCTGCAGGGACAGAGCGCTGCCCCTGTGTGTCCGCGGGGAGATAAGCGCCGAGCCAAGTTCTGCTAAGTTCAACTGGCGGGCGGGTAGGGACAGCGCCTGCTCCAGCGCAACCAAACGGCACCGGGTCGCGCCCGCACTGCTTCCGATCAATCATCAGCAATACTTTGGAAGGGAAGAAGACTGCGTGGCTGAATCCCCTCCACCCTTATCTTCGTGCCATTCTCTCCGCCAGGCGTGCCGACGAGCGACGCCGGCAGCGTCGCCCATTTTTCAACGAGGTACTCCTCATCGCGGTCTACGAGGGTCTCGGATAACTTTCCAGCGGCTTTCTATCGTGCTCCGCCTCGATTGACTCTGCCCACATACTTGCGTCGCTCATGTGCGATTGGCATGTTTTCTTGTTCATGCAACGTGCATGTGTCTGGTCGTGCTGGTGTCTCCAATTCAAGGCAAAAACTAGCTTAGAGAGTCGCCGACGAGGAGGGGAGCCACCGATTTTGGTAGGTGCCCCTTGGTACTTCTCGAAGATACAACTTTGTAGCCCTTTAGAATTGGAGCCTCTTGGGAGCAAAGGTGGCCAGCCCCAGGCTTTGCGACCGGGTTGGCCACCAGCGCTCGCGACATCATGCCCACAGGGCAGCTACAGGCCAACGAATGCATATATTCGAGCGGCATATTACGTCCTTGCGGCCGCAAGCGCTTGCGGTGCTTGCAGCCAATCGGGTCCGCGCCCCCCATCGGTCTCTGGGACTATCAGATCGCAGGGCGGCCACATTTAACGTCGACGAAGTTCTGGCGATGCTGGCCATACTCGATTGCGTGGAACCCAACCTGCGGCCGAAAAGCGCGACAGATCGCTGCGCGCATACGCGCGCCTCTAGAGGGGCCGCATGGGGGGGCAACCAGTTCGGGTAGGATGTCTGTGAGACCATGAGGTGTGAGCTTTCAGTAGGTTGTCCATCCGGTCCTGAACGAGGAAGCAACCTGCCGAAGCTTTAGCCTACCCCTTAAGGATCGGATGAACGCCCCCAAGAATGCGCCATTGACGCCGAAAGGCCATGGCGCCAATCTTGATCGAGGCTGGCCTAACGAAGGCTGCAGTGCGCTGCAACTCGCCGTTTTCGGCGAGGACGGTCGCCAAGTTTAAGCGTTCGGCGAGGAAGGAGTGGATGGACCGTGATCGCTCCACAAGACCTCTTTTATCCAAGCCAAATCCTGCCTTCCCATGCGCAGAAGCCGGAACGTTGGGACGACAGCGCCACAGGTCAAACAGATCTCAATCGAGGCCGGTAGTGTCGCCGGCGACCTTCAGCCCTATCCGGCGCCGGCTGGGATTAAACCGATTGCGCAACCTGGGCCCGGCTGAGCCGGAGCGACGCTATGAACGTGAGCATTCCGGCGGACCCGATCCGGGTCGGTATCAAAAAGCTCGGCAAGGTGACCATATAGGCCAGCGGTTAATGGACCGGACAGGACAGAGCAGCCTGCGGGGGAGGACTGCCGAGACGGACGCCTCGGTCTCAAGCACATCGGTACAAAACTCTATAGGAGCTCTTTACCGATCAATCGGCTCAGAAATACAATCTGTTGCATGCCGCCTTATGCTCACCTCGGTGGATTTAACACTGGAAAAAATCGATGCATCAAAAGTGCGCTGTAGAAGTAAACCCGATCGGTCCGACGCGACAGCCGGCCCGCGAATCGGCCGAAGCCGAACACGCCCGCAAGACCTACAGCAAGCGAAGGAAGCCTTCTGGCGTTGATGACGCAACCAAAAGGAATTTTCACCATCTGCGGGTGATTTCCGAGAGGGTCTTTCCTTTCTTCTTGGCGGGTCGACAGATTTCTTCCGCTCTCACAGGGAAGTCGCGGGTGCGCAAAACACTTGGCGAGAAAAGTAGTCGCTGCGAAGGATGTGCTGGAGGCCAATCTTCATTGTCGCGGTTCCGCCACCCTCGATCCACATCCTTATTTCGAAGTGGCCATTCCACCGATGGGCTTGTGGAGATATGGAACAAGAACTCCTATGGGCGACTTCGACCTATGTCATTCTCGCGCACGTGCCTCGCGATGGTGTGTTCTCAACGGCGCTGGTGCGCGGATCCACCAAGCCCATACGCAACTCACTTTTTGCCCTTTGTCCTTCTTGGACAGCGACGAAGAGCGGATTGACGCTGAAGAATTGTAGGGTCCAGACTCAATTGAGCCAATATGCGACGA
>NZ_AJQF01000404.1:0-8695 GCF_000261705.1 Bradyrhizobium genomosp. III
TACGCCGATCACACCGGTCGTGTGCGCGAGGTCTTCGCTCACGGTTACCCGCCCTGCAAAACCCTTCGCGCCGATGTCACCTGCGTCCACCGCCGCCCGGCCCGCGTTCGTGACGATCGCGATACGCCCCTCTTCCTTGGGCCGGGTTGCGGCGACACATACGCCGTTTCCGAATTTCGGTAAAGTGGAATATTTTCGCCGCCATGCGTTGACCGATACCTTGGGTGTTTTGCCCGTCAGGCAACGCAAGGGATTGTGGCTCCCCTCGTCATTCCGGGGCGCGACGAAGGCGCGAACCCGGAATCCATTTCGCGGCGCGTGATGCGGACCGATGGATTCCGGGCTCGATGCTGCGCATCACCCCGGAATGACGGTTGCGATGTTGATTTGCCCGACGAGGCCTCACGTTGGTATGGTTCCTGCAAGCACTTCAGCCTCCATACTCCCTGACAGAACGAGACAATGCCAAGCCCAAGACCCGACCGTATTCGCAAACTCCTCGCCGACCTCGTCGGCTTCGACACCGTCAGCGACCGCACCAACCTGCCCCTGATTGCCCATATCGAGAGCTACCTCGCCGCGTTCGGCGTCAAGGGCGAGCGCATCGTCGACGTAACAGGGCAGAAGGCCTCGCTTTGGGTCACGATCGGCCCTGAAGATCGCCCCGGTTTCGTGCTGTCAGGCCATACCGACGTCGTGCCCGTCGTGGGGCAGGACTGGAGCCACGATCCGTTTAGGCTGCTCGAGCGCGACGGCAAGCTCTACGGCCGCGGCACCACCGACATGAAGGGCTTTGTCGCGGTGTGCCTGGCCATGGTGCCGGAGATGCTGGAAGCAAGGCTCGCAACGCCGATTCATCTCGCGATCTCCTATGACGAGGAGATCGGCTGCGTCGGCGTGCGGCCGATGCTCGGCGAGGTCGCGAAGAAACGGATCATACCGCTCGGCGCCTTCATCGGAGAGCCGACCGAGATGAAAGTCATCATCGGCCACAAGGGCAAGCACGGCGTGCGCGCGACGTTTCGCGGGCTTGCACGCCACTCCTCGATCGCGCCCGACGGCGTCAACGCGATCGAATATGCCGCCGAGCTAATCGTCGAGATCCGCCGCCGCGCCGTGGCGCTCGCAGCCGTGCGAGCGAGCGACAGCCTCTACGACGTTCCGCACTCGACGCTGCTCACCAGCATCGTGCACGGCGGCGCCGCGCTGAACATCGTGCCCGACACCTGCACGGTGGACTTCGAATGCCGCGGCATCGGCATCACCGAGTCCAGGGAGGTGACGGATGCGATCGTCGCCTGGGCCAGGGCCGAACTCGAACCGGCGATGAAGAAGCAGCATCCGGAGTGCGGCATCGATTTCGAGGAGATTTTGGACTACCCCGCCCTCGACACCGCCGCCGATGCCGCGATCGTCACGCTCGCCAAGAGTCTTGCCGGGCGCAACGACCACGCCAAGGTCGCGTTCGGCACCGAAGCGAGTTTGTTTGCCAGCATGGCCGACATCCCCTCGGTGGTGATCGGCCCCGGCTCGATCGCACAGGCGCACACGCCGGACGAATTCGTGGAGATGGCCGAGCTGGAGAAATGCGCGGTGTTTGTGGAGAGACTGATCGCGCATTGTGCGAAGGCGGCATCGTAGGTGCCGTAGGGTGGGCAAAGCGGAAGCGTGCCCACCACTCTGCCCGCGAACGCTGAAAGATGGTGGGCACAGCGCTACGCGCTTTTGCCCACCCTACGAAGACTGGATTTGCCGCCTTCGCGGGGAATGGCAGCGGCTGTGTGGAAACACCGACGCGGCCCAAAGAAAAAAGGCGCGGCCACATCGGCCGCGCCTTCGTCATTTCTACACCGCGCCCGCCTTTTGCGCGTACTCCCATGAGGCCTGCGACAGCGGTACGGTGCGCTTGGCGGACTCCAGCGCCTTGGCGTTGGCGGCGGTGCCGTCGCGGACGCGGCCGGCGATGCCTTGGGTGATGCCGGCGAGGCGGAACAAATTGTAGGCGAAGTACCAGTTGAGATCAGGCACCGTCATCTTGGTGACGTTGCAATAGATCTGCGCGGCTTCTTCCACGCTCGGGATGTTGAGCGCCTTGAGGTCCGCGCCCTGCAGGCCCGGCATGATCCACTGCATCAACAGGTAGGTGAAGTCGGCCATGGGATCGCCGAGCGTCGACAGCTCCCAGTCCAGCACGGCCTGCACGCGCGGTTCCGTCGCGTGGAAAATCATGTTGTCGAGACGATAGTCGCCGTGGACGATCGAGACGCGCGCCTGCTCCGGCACGGTCTTGGGCAGCCATTCGGCGACCTTCTCGAACTCGGGAATGTGCTGCGTCTCGGACGCCCGGTACTGCTTGGTCCAGCGGTCGATCTGCCGCGCGAAATAATTGCCGGGCTTGCCGAACTCGCCGAGCCCGATCGCAACAGGATCGTACATATGGAGCTTCGCCAGCGTCTCGATCTTGCTGGTGAAGATCTTGCGCCGCGCGTCGCCATCCTGGCTCGGCAGCGTCGGATCCCAGAACACCCGGCCCTCCTCCATCGACATGATGTAGAAGGCCGCACCGATGACGCTGTCGTCCTGGCACAGCGCATAGGCGTGCGCGACCGGGAAACCCTGCTTGCCGAGCGCTGCGATCACGCGATATTCGCGATCGACCGCATGCGCCGAGGGCAGCAATTTGCCGAACGGTTTTCGGCGCATCACGTAGGAACGCTTCGGCGTGTTCAGCCGGTAGGTCGGATTGGACTGGCCGCCCTTGAACTGGAGCACGACCAGCGGTCCCTCATAGCCTTCGACGTTGTCGCGCATCCAGGCTTCCAGGCGCAGTTCGTCGAAGCGATGACGCTCCTCGACCGGCTTGGTGCCCGAGAACTCTTCGTCTTTCCTGACGCCGTCAGCCACGATGACGCTCCCTCTTCAGTCCTGACCATTTCAGGTCGGAGCATGATCCTAATCGGTAACCGCTGACGCACTTGCGTCAAGCGGTCACCGCATCATGCCCTGTCGTTTCTTCAGATCGGGAGCGCCTCCCGGCTCTCCCTCCAGAGATTCCGTTCCGAAAAATCGGAACGGTATCCCTAGTTTCTTGTTTTGACGCGTTTTCTTAGCGCGAACCGGTGTCCACTTCGCTGGAAAACGCTCTCAATGATTGGGAGAATTTGCATACTTCCGAACCTCAAGTCTGGCAATGGCGCGATTGTGCACCTCGTCCGGACCGTCGGCGAGACGGAGCGTGCGGATGTGGGCGTAGTCCTTGGCGAGGCCCGCCTCGTCCGAGACACCGGCGCCGCCGAAAGCCTGAATCGCCTCGTCGATGATCTTCAGCGCCATGTTGGGCGCTGCGACCTTGATCATGGCGATCTCGGCCTGCGCGGTCTTGTTGCCGACCTTGTCCATCATGTCGGCAGCCTTGAGGCAGAGCAGGCGCGTCATCTCGATATTGGTGCGGGCATCGCCGATGCGCTGCTCCCACACAGAGTGCTCGACGATCTTCTTGCCGAAGGCGCTGCGCGAGGACAGGCGCTTCACCATCTTCTCCAGCGCCTCCTCGGCCTTGCCGATGGTGCGCATGCAGTGATGGATACGGCCCGGACCGAGCCGGCCCTGCGCGATCTCGAAGCCGCGGCCTTCGCCGAGCAGGATGTTCTCCTTCGGCACCCGGACGTTGTCGAGCAGCACCTGGGCGTGGCCGTGCGGGGCGTCGTCGAAGCCGAACACCGGCAGCATCTTCTCGACCTTGATGCCGGGGGTATCGAGCGGAACCAGGATCTGCGACTGCTGCTGATGCTTGGCCGCCTTGAAATCGGTCTTGCCCATCAGGATCGCGATCTTGCAGCGGGGATCGCCGACGCCGGACGACCACCATTTGCGGCCATTGATGACGTAGTGGTCACCGTCGCGCTCGATGCGGGTCTCGATGTTGGTGGCGTCCGACGAGGCCACCGCAGGTTCCGTCATCAGGAAGGCGGAGCGGATCTCGCCGTCCATCAGCGGACGCAGCCATTTGCGCTTCTGCTCCTTCGAGCCGTAGCGGATGAACACTTCCATGTTGCCGGTGTCGGGCGCGGAACAGTTGAACACTTCCGAGGCCCAGCTGATGCGGCCCATCTCCTCCGACAGCAGCGCGTATTCGAGATTGGTCAATCCCGCGCCGCGGAATTCGTCGTCCTCATGCTCGCTCGGCGGCATGAACATGTTCCAGAGGCCTTCGGCCTTCGCCTTCTTCTTGAGGTCCTCGAGGATGGGGATCACCTTCCAGCGCTCGCCGGCGTGATCCTGCTGATCATAAATCGGCACCGCCGGGCGCACGTGCTTGGCCATGAAAGACCGCACGCGGTCGAGCCATTCCTTCTGCTTGGGCGACAGATCGAAATCCATGGGACGCTCCTCGTCTCTCTTTGCGAACCTGTTTGCTTCGCGAGCCTGTTTTGCGCCGGACCGTCCTCCCGCTGCGCGGCCCGCAAGCGCGCGGCTTGCGGGCGCTTCGGAACCGGCTTCGCGAGTTGCGAACGAGTCCCGATTGCGATTGACATCTCCGGCCTTCAAACGATAGTTTCATACAACTGTTTGAATTGCAACTCCCTCGCTCACGACGTCATTCCGGGGCGGCCCGCAGGGCTGAACCCGGAATCTCGAAATGTGGGGCGAGATTCCGGGTTCTCGCTTCGCGAGCCCCGGAATGACGGGATGAAGGTCATGGCCAGCGATCATACGAGATCTGCCATTCTCGCCGCCGCCGAACGGCTCTATGCCGATCGCGGCTTTGGCGACGTGACGCTGCGCGACATCGTCGCGGAGGCGGGCGTCAACCTCGCCGCGGTGAACTATCATTTCGGCTCGAAGGACGAGTTGATCGCGGAATTGTTCGTCACCCGCTCGATCGCCACCAACCGCGAGCGCCTGCGCGAATTGAAGGCGGCAGAGGAAGAAGGCGGCGGCCGCGCGCCGATCGAGGTGATCTTGCATGCGCTGGTCGGGCCGACCTTGCGCGGCTGCCTCGGCCCTGAGAACCAGCGCTCCACCGCGGCGCGCTTCATGATCCGCGCCTCGATCGAATCCGTGCCGCCGATCCGCCGCATCAAGAACCGCGAGATCGACCATTTGCGCAAATTCGCCGGCGCCATGCGCCGCGCCCTGCCCGACCGCAGCGACGTCGATATCTACTGGGGCCTCAACTTCGCGCTCGCGATGGCGCACCACACCATCCGCGAAAGCGAGCGGCTGACGAAACTGTCGGAAGGCAAATGCGACCTCGACGACGTCGAGGACGTGATCGCGCGCGTGGTCAGCGTGGCGACGATGGCGCTGACGGCGGGACGGAGCGAGGCAAAGGCGCCGTCGAGGGTGGCGGCGCGGTAGCCATCACGCCATCGCGATGCAGTCGATCTCGACGTCGAAGGGACCGAACCATTCCGGCGTGCAGACGAAGATCCGCGCCGGCGGATCGATCGGGAAATAGCGCGCATAGATGGCGTTGAACGCGGCGAAATGTTTCGTCGAGGTGCAGTAGACGTTGCACTTCATGACGTTGTCGAGCGAGGCGCCGGCCGTCTGGAGGCACAGCTTCATCTGCTCCATGACGATCTCGCTCTGCCGCTCGATCGGCATTTGCGCGATCTCGCCCGTCTCCGGGTCGAACGGCGGCAGGCCGGCAACGAAAATCATGTTGCCGGCGCGCGTCACCGGCGAGACCGGTGCGTTGCGGCGGTCAAGAAAGGTCGAGATCGGTTCGACGCGGAGCGCTTCGCGTTTCATGGCCGGCCACCTTCGGTTCGAGCGGGACTGACGGCTGACTACATTATCCTGCAGCCGGCATGCTTCGCTTCTAATCGAAGTGTGGTTGGGGCCGCGGGTTCAGGCCCGCTGCGGCATCTCCTCGGCCTCTTCCTTGGCGAGCAGCAGCAGCATCTCGATGCCCATCTCGCCTTCCTGCGGCGAGCGGATGAACTTGATCTCCTCGGCACTCTGCCGCAGTGCGGCAATGATGGCGACGGCCTGATTGGCGGTGGCCGCCTCGGTCGCCAGAATTGCCTTCTGGTCCTTGGCCTGGAACCCGATCGTGTAGGACATCCATTTCCCTCCCGACATTACTGGAGAGATCGAATCAGAGTCGGGCGCAAAGCGGAAGCCTGTGCGACTACGGACCGGGATTATCTGGGGATGGCGGGCAAGCCTCAGGCAAGCCCCAGCATCGCGCGCGCGTCCTCCGCGCTCGCAACGCTCGCCCCCAGGCTTTTCAAGATACCCGCGGCATGGGCGACCAGCTCGGCATTGGTCTTCGCCAGCACGCCCTTGGACATATAGAGATTGTCCTCCATGCCGACCCGAACATGGCCGCCGAGCAGATAGGCCTGCGCCACCATCGGGAATTCGGCGCGGCCGATGCCGAAGCCGGACCAGACCGCGCCCGGCGGCAGCAGGCTGCGGGCGTAGAACATCGTCTCCGGCGTCGCCGAGAAGCCGTATTTCACCCCGAGCACGAGCGAGAACAGGCCGGGTCCCTTCAGCGTGCCGTCTGCGAACAGGTCGCGCGCCAGATGGCAGTCGCCGCTGTCGAACAGCTCGATCTCCGGCAGCACGCCGGCCGCCTTCATCCGCTCGGCCATGATGCGGACATTGCGCGGCGTGTTGATCACGACCTCGCCGCCGGAATTCATGGTGTTGAGGTCGAGCGTGCAGATGTCGGGCTTGAGCAGCTCGATATGCTCGACGCGCTTCTCAGGGACAAGCAGCGTGGTGCCGGGGCCGGCGACGCGGGGGTCTTCGACCGAGGGCACGAAGCGGCCGCCGGGGCCGGTCGTCAGGTTGATGACGAGCGAGGTGTTGCGGGCGCGGATGCGCGCCATCACGTCGCGGTAGAGATCGATCTCCATCGAGGGCCGCCCCGTCGCGGGATCACGCACATGGATGTGGACGATGGCGGCACCGGCCTCGGCGGCTTCCAGCGCCGAGGTCGCGATCTGCTCGGGGGTGATGGGTAAATACGGCGACTGCTCGGGTTTTGTGAGGTTGCCCGTGATGGCGCAGGTGATGATAGTTTTGCCTGATGTCATGGAATTCCTCCGCTTCGCAACTCAACGAGTCTAGCTGAACGCGTTGTCGCAGAGTAGCTGCGCCCCCTCGCCCCGCTTGCGGGGAGAGGGTTGGGGTGAGGGGGACTCTCCGCAAGGACGGTGCGAGTTGGACTCGTGGAGAGTCCCCCTCACCCGGATTCGAGCTCCGCTCGAATCCGGCCTCTCCCCGCACGCGGGGAGAGGCGAAGACAAGCCTAGATGATCCCCTGCTGCTTCAGCGTCTCGATCTTGCCGGCGTCATAGCCGAGCTTGCCGCCGAGCACCTCCTGCGTGTGCTCCCCTAACAGCGGCGGCGCGCGATATTCGGTGATGGGGGTGCCCGACAGGGTCAGCGCGTTGCGGATCAGCGAGAGCTCGGGCTCGAACTTGTGCTCGGTCTTCACCCGCATGCCGCGCGACTGGACGTGCGGATCGGAAAACACCTGCTCGAAATTGTTGATCGGGCCCGAGGGCACGCCAGCCTCTTCCAACTTGTCCAGCCAGTAGGCCACCGGCTGCTTCAGGAACAGGCCGGCGAAGATCGCCATGATCTCCTTGCCGTGCACGACGCGGTCGTTGTTCTTGATGAAGCGCGGATCGGTCGCCAGCTCCGGCGCGCCGAGCACGGCGCAGGTGCGCTGGAACTGGCCGTCATTGCCGACCACCAGCATCAGCTCGCCGTCGGTGCAGCGGAACACGCCGGCCGGCATGCCGCCATTGCCCCAGGTGCCGCGGCGCGGCGGCGTCTTGCCGTTGACGAGGTAGATCTGCAGCCAGTGCGACAGCGAGGCGATGACGGTGTCGAACAGGCAGACGTCGATATGCTGCCCCTCGCCGCCGTTGACGTCGCGATGATAGAGCGCCGAGAGAATCCCGATCGAGGTGTTCATGCCGGTCATGTAGTCGACGATCGACGGGCCGACCTTCATCGGGCCCTCGCCGGGCTCGCCGTCGATATGACCGGTGACGCTCATCAGGCCGCCCATCGCCTGCAGGATGGCGTCATAGCCGGCGCGCGGCGCATACGGTCCAGTCTGACCGAAGCCTGTCACCGAACAATAGATGATGCCGGGGTTGATCGCCTTGATGGTCTCGTAGTCGAGGCCGTAGCGCTTGAGATCGCCGACCTTGTAATTCTCCATGAAGACGTCGACGTCCTTGGCGAGCTCGCGGATGATCGCCTGCCCTTCGGGCTTGGCGATGTTGACGGTGACCGACTTCTTGTTGCGGTTGGCGCAGAGATAGAAGGAATTGTTGTTGTTGGCCTTTCCTTCCGGATCGGTCAGGTAAGGCGGCCCGAACGCGCGCGCGTCGTCGCCGGTGCCCGGCCGCTCGATCTTGATCACCTCCGCGCCCAAATCGCCCAGCATCTGGGCCGACAAGGGTCCGGCAAGCACGCGCGTGAGGTCAAGGATCTTGATGCCTGAGAGCGGCAAGGCCGACATGTCGATTTCCTCCGGGGACTGGATCTTGGCGCGGCGGCTCTGAGCGGCCACGCCCCCCAGCGGATACACTATTTTGGCGCCTTGAGCACTGCACTGGCGGCATACGGCTATCCCCGGCTCCGGCAGCAAGCGAATTCCTGTCCGCAGCTTTCCACGCCGCGAATATTGCCTGATCGGCTCAGGTCACGGCTGGCG